>SHYF01000128.1 GCA_009692985.1 Dehalococcoidia bacterium | reverse complement strand
TTTCCATTCAACGACTACCAGGAGTGGTGAACTCTCCATGTCGTTCTGAGGAGCGAAGCGACGAAGAATCTAAGGGGCTTATCGGAAAAACAAGTTGCGATGACATCTGGGGCGACTGCCGTGTCGGCGATACGCGTTGGATTCTTCGGTCGTCCCGATGAAATCGGGACTTCCTCAGAATGACATAAAAGCCATGTTTGTGTCAGAAACAACATATGACAACTGACCGCCAACTCGACACACTGGAGATGATGCTGAACATGGGGCCTCAGCACCCGGCCACGCATGGCGTTTTCCGCATGGTGTTGCACATTGACGGCGAGCGCATTGTTGATGTGGAACCCCACATCGGCTACCTGCACCGTGGCTCCGAGAAGCTGTGCGAAGGGGAGCAGTACAGCCAAGTCATCACACTTTTCGACCGCCTGGACTATCTTTCCAACTTCAACAACGAGCTGGTCATCTGCATGGCTGCCGAGAAGCTCATGGGGCTGGATGTGCCGGAGCGGGCTCAGTACATCAGGCTTATCCTCTGTGAGCTGAACCGGGTGGCCAGCCACCTGCTGTTCTACGGCACATTCGGCCTGGACGCCGGTGCAATGACACCCGTCATGTACGCCTTCCGGGACCGTGAGCGCATCCAGTCCCTCTTCGAGGCCGTTAGCGGCGCACGCATGATGCACAACTACTTCCGAGTCGGCGGCGTCAAGGACGATGTTCCGGCAGACTTCTCGGAGCGCATACGCTGGCTGTTGGGGGAGATCCGTGATGGCGTGGAGGAGGCCGACCGCCTGCTTACATTCAACGAGGTCTTTCTTTCAAGAACCCGGGATGTGGGCACCATAGATGCCAAAACTGCTATCAGCCTGGGCGTGACAGGCCCCAATCTGCGCGCCACCGGCGTTCCATACGACGTGCGCCGGGCAGAGCCTTACCTGGTATACGACCGGCTGGAGTTCGATATACCGGTGGGGGATCGCGGCGACTGCTGGGACCGATACTACGTCCGCATCCAGGAGATGTACCAGTCCCTGCGCATCATCGAACAGGCATTGGAGCAGATGCCCCAGGGGCCTATCATGGCGCAGGTGCGTCGCATTGCCCGCCCCCCCAAAGGCGAGCTGTTCGTCCACGCCGAGAACCCACGTGGAGACTTCGGCGTCTACCTTGTGAGCGATGGCGGCGAGAAGCCTTACCGGGTAAAGATACGTCCACCCTCGTTCTGCAACCTGATGGCCTTGAAGCATATGATGCGAGACTGCTATGTAGCCGACAGCGTGATGATCCTGGGCTCCATAGACATAGTCCTGGGGGAGGTGGACCGATGAAGGGGCTGGACCTGTTGTTTGTAGCCGTTCAGATCCTCGGCCTCCTCACGGCGTTATCGGTGGTTGTGCTGTCTCTGGTCTGGTTTGAGCGAAAGATACTGGGCCGCATTCAGCGGCGCATGGGCCCCATGCGCGTGGGGTTCCACGGAGTGCTGCAACCAGTGGCCGATGCCGTGAAGCTCATCCTGAAGGAGGACGTGGTCCCAGGATTGGCAGATAAGGCTGTCTTCTGGGTGGCTCCCCTGCTCGTCTTCGCTCCCTCATTCATCATCTGGATTACAATTCCGCTGGCCAGGGATGTTGTAATACGCAACATGCCTATGGGCCTGCTATTCATCATAGCCGTTTCCGTCTTGGGTATAGTGGGCCTGATCCTGGCGGGCTGGAGCTCCGCAAACAAGTACGCCATTTTGGGGGGCCTTCGGTCGGCTGCCCAACTTGTGAGCTATGAGATTCCAGTGATCATGGCGGTGGTTGCGGTGGCAATGCTCGCCCAGTCCATGGATCTGGTCGCCATCGCTCAGGCCCAGCGGGCCATTCCCTATGCTGTGCTGCAACCCCTGGGCCTGGCCATATTCCTGACGGCTGGAATTGCCGAGGTGGGGCGTACTCCCTTCGACATCTACTTCGCTGAGTCGGAGATTGTGGGTGGGCCATTCGTTGAGTACAGCGGAGCACACTGGGCGGTGTTCTTCCTGGCGGAGTACATCAACACATTTGCCATAGGCGCTCTGGTGGCAGTGCTCTACCTGGGCGGCTGGGTTTTCCCGCTCATGCCGGACATCTGGTGGCTGGGCTTTCTCTGGGTGGTGGCCAAGACCTATCTGGTGGTGTTCGTCATGTTCTGGTTCCGCGGGACATTCCCGCGGCTGCGGGTGGACCAGCTCATGTCCTTTAGCTGGAAGCTGCTGATACCCCTCTCTTTCCTGAACATTGGCATTACCGCTGTGTACCTGTTCTACGGCTTGCCCAAGTGGTCGTTGACGGCGTTGTCGCTGGTGGTGACCTTCGCTGTTGGATACGGTATCTACCGGCAGTTCATGTGGCCCGCCAAGGCCACGGCGGCGGAGCGGCTGGCCCGTGCCAGGGCGTATCGGAGGACGGAGGTGCCCGATGCTAGGTAACTTGAAAGGCTTGATGACCACGCTGGCTGAGTTCTTTCGTCCTGTGGTGACGGCCCAATACCCCAAGGAGCACCTGCCTGTGGCTCCGCGGTTCATGGGGTTCCCCGTGCTCACATGGGACGACAAGGTTGGAGAGCCGTTCTGCACCGGCTGCATGGTGTGCGTTCGCTACTGCCCCACCCAGTGCATGAGCGCCACCATGACTGACAACCCTCTGTTCAAAGAGGGAAAGAGCAAGCGGCGCAAGATTGTAGGGGAGTTTGAGATAAACTTTGGCCGGTGCATTGTGTGTGGCATCTGTGTGGACGTGTGCAACTTCGACGCCATTCTGATGAGCCACGAGCACGAGCTTTCAGTAGTGGCCCGCAACGGTAACCGGGCCAACAGAGAGCAGCTTCTGAAAATGGGCCAGGAGCACCAGCAAAAGAGCGGATGGAAGCCGGCTGCGGAGACGACCGAGGCAGCGAAAGAAGAGGCGTCCGTATGACATCACTGGTGTTGTTCTACCTGGCCGGCACTCTAACATTGGGTGGGGCGGTGGGTGTGGTTGGCACCAGGAACATCGTACATGCGGCGCTGTTTCTTCTGGCCTCGCTGATGGGCGTGGCCGGCATATATCTCCTGGTCTTCGCAGAGTTCCTGGCGCTGGTGCAGGTCCTCATCTACGGTGGCGCTATTGTTATCGTCGTTTTGTTTGCCCTGATGCTAACCCGGCTCCAGGAGTTCCGAGGCTCCATGGAAAACCGCCAGTGGCCTGTGGCTGTGGTAGCGGCGGTTGTTCTCTTCGGCGTTATCGCCGCCGCCATTGTCCGGACTGGAACACCCGCCGGCCTGGAGCGCCAGGGGCCTGGCGTGCAGGATATAGGCACTGCCTTGTTCACCCAATGGGCCATCCCATTTGAGGTGGCGTCGGTGCTGCTTCTGGTAGCCCTCATTGGCGCTATCGTCATAGCCCGGGCGGGAGGTAGAGATTGATCACGCTGGTGCATCTGCAGGTGCTGAGCGCGGGCCTTTTCTGCATCGGTCTGTATGGTGTGCTGGCGCGGCGCAGCGCCGTTCTCATCCTTCTGGCAATTGAGCTGATGCTGAACGCTGTGAACGTGAACCTTGTTGGGCTGGCCGCCTTTGTGGACAACGGGCAGTTCATGGGGCAGATCATAGCTATCTTTGTCATCACGGTAGCGGCAGCTGAGGTAGGACTGGCCCTGGCCATAATCCTGCGGCTGTATAGGAACCGGGGGTCTGTCAACGTGGACCAGTTGAATATGATGAAATGGTAAATGGTATGGAATGGGCATGGCTGGCGCCTGTCTTTAGCTTCGCCGCCTTCGGACTGATAGTGCTCCTGGGCAGGTATCTGCCTGGCAAGGGCGCTTTCCTGGCCATCCTGGCTATTGGCGGCGCTTTTGCTGTGTTTTGGTTTGTGCTAGCCGATTTCCTGGGCCAGGGCGTGGGGACATACCCCTTCGACCGTACCTGGTTTGAGATAGGCGACGCCACGGGCGACAAGGCCATCCAGTGGGGCATGACCATTGACCCCTTGTCGCTGGTCATGCTGGGCCTCGTCAGCTTCGTAGCCCTGCTCGTCCAGCTCTACTCCGTTGGATACATGGCCGGCGAGGCGCGATTCGGCTGGTACTTTGCGGCTCACGCCCTGTTCGCCGCCGCAATGCTGACCCTGGTGCTGGCGGACAACTTCCTGCTCCTGTACATCGCGTGGGAGCTGGTGGGCCTGGGTTCCTACCTGCTTATCGGTTTTTGGTACGAGCGCCGCTCCGCCGCTGAGGCCGCCAAAAAGGCCTTCATCACCACCCGCATTGGCGACGTGGGACTGCTCATAGGCATCCTCATCCTGTTCAAGGCCACCGGCACCTTCCAGATGTCGGCCATATTCGCCGAGGCTGGCAAGCTGGTTGCCGGGGAGCCTAGCTTGCTCACCCACTCCAGCGTGACACTCTCGGCCATCCTGATATTCATAGGTGTCATGGGCAAGTCGGCGCAGTTCCCCCTGCACGTCTGGCTGCCCGACGCCATGGAAGGCCCAACGCCCGTCAGCGCGCTGATCCACGCTGCGACAATGGTGGCAGCGGGGGTCTACCTGGTGGCCCGGGCCTTCCCGCTCTTTGAGGCGTCGCCCGCAGCGTTGATGGTGGTGACAATCATTGGCCTTATCACCGCTGGCATGGCGGCCACCATGGCCCTGGTGATGACAGACCTCAAGCGGGTCCTGGCCTACTCCACCATCAGCCACCTGGGGTTCATGATACTGGCTCTGGGTGCGGGCAGCGTGGGCGCGGCCATATTCCACCTTGTGGTGCACGCCTTCTCTAAAGCGCTGCTGTTCCTGGGTGCGGGCAGCGTTATGCACGGCGCCGACAAGACAGACATACGGGAGATGGGCGGGCTGCGCCATCGGATGCCAGTTACGGCGTACACCTTCGCCATTGGAGCATTGTCCCTGGCAGGATTCCCGCTCCTCAGCGGCTTCTTCAGCAAGGACGAGGTGCTGCTGGCTGTACTTGATGGGCGCGGCCCAATCTTCCTGGCAGTTACATTGGGGATCGTGTTCTTCAGCGCCTT
>SHYF01000127.1 GCA_009692985.1 Dehalococcoidia bacterium | reverse complement strand
CCAGCCTCGACCATGACGACCGCGTCGCGGCTGCCGGCCACCGCCAACTCCAAGTCGCACGTAGCCAGTTGCTCATAGGTGGGGTTAACGATGAACTGCCCATCGGCATAGCCGACGATGGTGCCAGCGATGGGGCCGTCAAAGGGTATGTTGGATATGGATAGGGCAGCGGAAGCGCCCACAATCGCGAGAAACCCAGGTGGATTCTCCTGGTCGGCGGAGAGCACCGTCGCGACAATCTGAACCTCGTTGCGGAACCCCTTGGGAAATCGGGGTCGAATGGGACGGTCCGTCAGGCGTGCGGTAAGGATCGCCTCTGTGCCCGGCCGACCCTCCCGGCGGAAGAAGCTACCCGGAATCCGGCCCACCGCATAAATCCGCTCTTCATAGTCCACCGTGAGCGGGAGGAAGTCGCCGTCCAACCTTGCGTCGCCCATAGTGGCCGTCACCAGGACTACTACATCGCCATAGCGAAGGACCACGGCCCCACCGGCTTGGGGGGCCAGCGTTCCAGTTTGGAGGGTAATGGCCTTCCCTCCCAGTTCCATCTGGTACGAACGGGACATAGCAAACATCTCCATTCAAAGGTGTGATAGAGGTGAAGGTAGAAGGGCTTAGAAAGGCGCCTGGCCGCAAAAAAGATAGCACCGGGTCGCGGTGCTATCTGCGCAATCCTAAACGCGAGATGACTTCTTTGTACTGACCAATGTCTTGGTCAGCAAGGTAGCGAAGGAGGCTCCGCCTCCGGCCTACTAACCGCAGCAAGCCCCGATGAGAGGCGTAGTCCTTCTTGTTGCGCCGCAGGTGGTCGGTGAGGCCACGGACGCGCTCCGTAAGGAGCGCCACTTGCACCACCGTCCCCCCAGTATCCCCCTCCTTGGGCTGATACTCGCTGATGATCTTCCGCTTCGCTTCGGTCCCCAGCATGTTAGCTACCTACTCAGTCTAGTTCCGTTCTTTTTCCTCTTCTTAGCCATTATACACGATGCCCAGCGCAGAGCAAGGCGACCTTTTCTTACAGACCTATCCGGAAACAGCATTCATCAACTAAGCCACCAAATAGCAAAGAGGCGAGCCTGGCGAGCCCGCCGCCTGCATACACCTATCCAGAGAGACCTCATTTAGACCGCTGTTGTACCCCGCTCGCCCGTCCGGATACGGATCACATCTGCCACTGTAGAGACAAAAATCTTCCCATCGCCGATGTTGCCCGTCCGAGCAGCTTTGGTGATGGTGTCGATCACTTTCTCGGTATCGCCTTCTTTTACCACCACTTCAATCTTTACCTTATGCAGCATGTCCACCACCACTGGTGGCGCGCCCCTGGCCTGCTGAATAACGCCACGCTGCACCCCCCGGCCCGTTACCGAGACGGCGTTCAGCCCCACAAAGCCTGCTTCCGCCAGGGCATCCTTGACCGCATCCAGCTTTTCCGGCCTGATAATGGCCTCAATCTTGTTCATGACTGCCTCCTGTCGCTGCCGTCAACTGCCTATTACACCTCAGTGTATGACTCTTCACGGTGCTGGGATAAGTCGAGCCCAACCTCCTCCTCAGCCTCGGTGACTCGGACTCCGATGGTGTATTTGAGGGCCAAGAGGATGATCAAGGTAACCACAAATGACCATCCAGCGGAGGCAGCCACCCCAACGACCTGAAGGCCAAGCTGCTGAATGACCGAGATGCCCTCCGGCCTCGCCCATACCGTGATCCCGATGCCTGCGAAGAGGCCTGTGGCAAGCGCTCCCCACACACCCCCGATGCCGTGTACGCCCCAAACCGCCAGCGAGTCATCTATCCTCAATCGGACGACCAGCTGGACCGCGAGGTAGCAGATGATCCCGGCACCAAGGCCGATGATTATGGAGGGAATAGGGCCTACGAAACCAGAGGCTGGAGTAATGGCCACTAGGCCCGCTACTGCGCCTGAGGCCGCCCCCACCACGCTCGGCTTCTTGCGGTGAACCCACTCGATAGCCAGCCAGCCGAGAACGGCGGCGGCGGCGGCTGTGTTCGTCACTACGAAGGCGCTGGTGGCCCGCTCGCCTGCCGATAGGGCGCTCCCTGCGTTGAACCCGAACCACCCGAACCAGAGCAGGCCGGCGCCCAGGACGATGAACGGCACGTTATGGGGAAGCATCGGTTCGGTGCCGTAGCCCTTTCTCCGGCCAAAGACCAGCCAAGCAGCGGCCAGCGCCGCGAAGCCAGCGTTGATGTGCACCACCGTGCCGCCTGCGAAGTCGAGCGCTCCCAGCTTGCCGAGCCAGCCGGACGCAGTCCCATCCGCGTTGTACGCCCAGACCCAGTGCGCTATAGGCGCGTACACCAGGGTGAGCCATAGCACGATGAATATGACGAAGGCGCTGAACTTCATCCGCTCGGCAAACGCCCCCGTGATCAGTGCGGGAGTGATGATGGCGAACATCGCCTGGAATATCATGAACGCCTGGTGAGGGATGGTTGCCGCATACGGACCAGGCTGCGTGCCCACGTCCTTGAGTCCGATCCAGTCCAGGTTACCTATGAAGCCGCCAATGGTCGGCCCAAAGGCCAGGCTGTAGCCCCAAAGCACCCAGACCACCCCTACTATGGCGATGGCCATGAAGCTATGCATGATCGTGGCTGAGACATTCTTGCGCCTGACCATGCCACCGTAGAAGAACGCCAGTCCCGGTGTCATGAGCAGGACCAACGCCGACGAGGCGAGCACCCATGCCGTATCGCCTGTATTCATCAAAAACCTCTTTCTCAACCTCAGAAGAATGGCCTGCCGCATATGATGGCCTAAAAGTTCTGCCAAGGTGTTACCAGCACGTTACAAGTGTGTTACATCGAGCGTCGGAATTCCTGCTCACTCTTGGCCCAGGGCGCGGCCTGGCAGAATCGGTCCAGCTAGGCGCCACAGACCGGGCTTGTAAGCGCCGCCCCCTCGCAAGCTGCTGAAAAACTGCTTTCCATGCTTCGACAAACTCAGTATGAGCGGGGTGAACGTGGTATTGCCTGCGCCGCTCACCCTGAGCCAGTCGAAGCGCGGCGCAGAGTTTTCAGCACCCTCTCGTCAGCGTCCGGGACTAGCACAGGGTCCAGTGCCTACGCTGAGCCTGTCGAAGGGGCACGCCCTGGTGCTACAATCCGCCGCACCCCTATTTGAGGCCAGGTGATAAGCCATGCTCCACGTCTTCCTGACCGTCATACTCCCCACCT
The DNA here is from genome assembly GCA_009692985.1 of Dehalococcoidia bacterium. Taxonomy (GTDB): domain Bacteria; phylum Chloroflexota; class Dehalococcoidia; order Lucifugimonadales; family SHYF01; genus SHYF01. Next base: position 1,859 of record SHYF01000127.1, on the reverse strand, counting down.
TCCTGGTCGCGGCGGCGGGCTTCGGGGTCCAGCGCTGGCGCAAGCTAGCCGCTGGACCCCTAAGCCAGGTGACCTTTTACGTGCTTAGCCCAGCGATCATCTTCCACAGCATGCTCCGGCAGCAGATGCCCGCCAGCACTTCATTGCGGATCGTCGCAGCCTCTCTGGCCGTAACCCTCCTCACGCTGGCACTGGCCGTGGGCGTCAGCCGCGCCCTCCGGCACTCCAGGCCCATGCAGAGCGCTTTCATTCTCGCCTCAGTGTTCCCCAACACTGGCAACATGGGGCTACCCATCGCGCTGTTGGCTTTCGGCGAAGCGGGCTTGGCTACAGCCGTGGCCGTATTCGTGACCCAGGCCGCCATCGGCTGGTCTCTGGGCATTTACGTCGGCGCCAGGACACGGTCGCCGGGGTTGGCCCCACTGAAGGAGGTCCTAAAGGCACCAGTGCTCTACGCCATGGCTGCGGCCCTGGTGCTGCTGGCGTTGGGCTGGCACCTCCCCACGACCTTGGCTAAGCCCATCGAGCTACTTTCCAACGCAGCGTTGCCCGCCATGCTGCTAGTCCTCGGGTTCCAGTTGGGAAGCGGACTGGACCTGCGCCCCTGGGGCGGATTGCTGGCCGCCAGCTTCATTCGTCTGACGGCGGGGGCGCTGCTCGCTTATCTGGTAACCCTGCCCCTGGGGTTGACCGGGGTGGACCAGCAGGTAATCATCGTGGGCATGGCGATGCCAACGGCGGTCTTCACCACCATCGTGGCCACCGAATTCGACGCCAATCCCCGGTTCGTCACCAGCGCGGTCGTCACCAGCACCCTGGCCAGCCTCTTAACACTCACGGTCGTCATCACCAAGGTGCAGGACTGGCTTAGTTGAGCGGAGTCGCCTTGGCCACCGAACCTATTGTGAGCTCGTTTGCTAAGCCATCCGGCAGTCCGTACAATGGGTACCGGTGCCGCCAAGACGAGTCCAGGGCCAGTAGGAGTGTAGCTCAGCCTGGTAGAGCAGCGGTCTCCAAAACCGCCGGCCGGGGGTTCGAATCCTCCCACTCCTGCCATTTTTTGCGTATGGCTAGGTCTCCAATGCCGAGGTGGTGGAACTGGTAGACACGCTGTCTTGAGGGGGCAGTGGGTGAAAACCTGTAGGAGTTCAAATCTCCTCCTCGGCACCATCAATCTGATTGAACAATAGGTGCGACCATGACTTCCAACGCGACCGTCAGTCCGGCGATCATCTGGGAAAAGGCTGAACAGCTCATGAAGCCTGGCCAGTTGGCCAGCAAGCAGGCGGTGGGACTCGTCGACAACACCTTTGCCTTCGAGGTCTACCACAGCGCCTTTGCCGAGCGCGTCCGGAAGATGCGCGAGTTCTTCTGGAACAGCCCCGCGACTCCTTTTCCGCATGACGAAGAGGGAGAGAAGGAGCGAAGGCTGTGGATCCAAAACCTGAACTGGCGCATCAAGGGAATGGCGCCGGAGCAGGGAGCGGAGCAGTCCGAACACTTCGACGGGGACCTCCAGCGTATGAGCTCCGATTACGCACTGCCCCGGTGGGCGGTGGAACGGTACCTCTTTTTCGGTATCGTTCCCGACGCGCCACCGCTGAGGGCGGTGTTGCACCAGTCCAGCTCAGGACCCTATGCCATCGAGATACGAGTCTTCTCATCCAGCGTGACCGGCGACCAGTTGAAGCACTTCTACGACAACTTGAAGGCCCGCCAGCAGCTGCCCCAGCTTTACTACGACCGGGTGCCTGCCGACGGGACCGCCAAGCCGGCCGTGGAACAGCTCATGAAGCCTGGCCAGTTGGCCAGCAAGCAGGCGGTGGGACTCGTCGACAACACCTTTGCCTTCGAGGTCT
>SHYF01000126.1 GCA_009692985.1 Dehalococcoidia bacterium | reverse complement strand
ATACCTCACCCCCCGGCCCCCTCTCCTGCAGGAAAGGGGGAGATATGGTTTCTGGGGGACACCCCCAGTCCCCCGGCGGGGCTACGCCCCCTGCATACCCGAATGATACCTTAGTAGTCTGACGCGACACTAGAAGCCCCTGCACGTAGACTCATTGGTTAGACGCTTGGTTGATGGTGTCCACGACCCTTTGCGCCCAAAGCCGCAACTGGTCGTCCAGATCCGCGCCGCAATGGGGGCACTCGAAGTCGCCCCACCGCAGGCGAGTACCGCACCTGCCGCAGGATTTGATTTCGGCGAGGCTGGTGATGACTCTGAATATTTGCTCTTCAGTTGCCATTGCTTGCCAGGTCCTGGTGTCCCAGGGCGTTCGTAGCGTCTAACCAGCGTCGCTCTTGGGGTATGTCGCCACCTCGGTTTGAATGGCGGCCAGCCGCCCGGCGGCGTCGCGAATCTCTGGCCGCTGGGCCTTGCAGTTCGGGCACCAGACCTTGGCCGTGGTGGAGAGCATCATGTTCTCCTTCTTCACCTGTATAGTTGCAATCTCCGTCCTGCACACGCCACACATCTGGACTATGGTCATCATGTCACCTGGCATGAACTCCTCCTTATGTCAACCCGCGAAACTGTCGAGGTCTCACTCCTGCCGTGGTAACAGACATCTGTTGCGCTGGCAGGTGAAAGCTCTGACGTAGGATATTATGCCTGTCAGCGCGGTGGGAGACAAGCTCGCATTACTAGCAGGGTGATGAAAAACTCATTCCACCATCCACCTGACCCCCTTCCTGGCAAGGAAGAGGGCGAAAGAGATATCTGGGGGATACCCCCAGTCCCCCACCAAATGGGCTTCTCCCCTCTGGATGTCCCTTATTAAGCAGTCTGCCGGGCCGCGTATGGCGCGTTGGAGCCGCCGGTCCGCCGTGGCGACTCTGGCAATGATTGGCATCTCTCGCCAGATGTGGTTAAATACAGCCATTCTTGGGCGACTGTGTCTGGCGCAATGGGCTGGCCAGATACGCCTGGTCGCCTCTGCAAAAGCCGGAACACATGCAAGGAGCCGATCAATGCTTGATACCAAGTCAACTTCCCCACAGATTGCGGACCCCTTCACAGTAATAGGCACTCGCCCGGACAGGCATGACGGCGTGGATAAGGTAACGGGCAATGCCCGCTACAGCGCCGACATTTATCCATCTGGAGTGCTCGTTGGCAAGGTCCTTCGCAGCCCCCACGCCCATGCGCGGATCAGGTCAATCAACGTTACCAAGGCCATGGCATTGCCTGGAGTGATGGCGGTGGTGACCCGAGATGATTTGCCGGCAGTATCCGCCGAGGTTGCAGACCAGGAGGAGGGCGGCGGAACCAATTACGGCTTCTATAGCAGGAACGTCATGGCCAGGGAGAAGGCGTTGTACAGGGGACACGCCGTGGCAGCAGTGGCGGCTACCACCCATGACATAGCCGAGCAGGCACTGGGCTTGATTGAGGTAGAGTATGAGGTCTTGCCCACAGTCCTGGACGCCCGCGATGCGATGAAAGAGGGGGCACCTATATTGCACGAACGCCTGGTGCAGATGTCCACTTCGCAACTCAGAGGAGGCGGATACGGTACAAGCGATAAGAAGACGAACATATCAAACCACTTCGAGTTCCGGTTGGGCGATGTTGAAGTGGGATTCCGACAGTCTGATGTGGTGGTGGAGAGGGAGTTCCACACCCGGCCTGTGCATCAAGGGTACATAGAGCCCCAGGCTACGACTGCCCATTGGAACACCGATGGTCGCCTTACAATCTGGTGTAGCAGTCAATCCCATTTCGGGTTTCGTGACCATATCGCCCACATCCTGGAACTCCCGTATTCCCATGTGAAGGTCGTGCCCATGGAGATAGGAGGAGGTTTTGGCGGAAAAGGCGTTGGAGGTGTGTATCTGGAACCTGTGGCTGCCATTCTTTCCAAGAAAGCGGGCCGCCCTGTCAAAATCGTAATGAACCGCGCAGACGTTTTTATGGGTACTGGCCCCACGTCAGGGACCCACATCCGCGTGAAAATGGGCGCAACAATGGACGGCCACATTAAGGCGGCGGAAACAACCATGATCTATGAAGCAGGCGCTTTCCCAGGCTCGCCCGTTTCAGGCGGCTGCCGCACAATGTTTGCGCCTTACAACATACCCAACGGTCATATTGACGCATTTGATGTTGTGGTCAACGTCCCTAAGTCTTCGGCCTACCGGGCACCAGGTTCGCCAGCCGCCGCTTTTGCCGTCGAGTCGGTGGTGGATGAACTATGCGAGAAGCTGAAGATGGACCCCATTGAGTTCCGGCTGCTCAACGCATCCAAAGAAGGGACCCGCCAGGTGACTGGGCCACTCTTTGGAAACATCGGGAACGTGGAGGTACTGACAGCGGCCAAAAGCCATCCACACTCCGCGACTCCATTGACCGGAAAGTACCGTGGGCGCGGCTTTGCCAGTGGCGCTTGGATGAATGGTAGCGGGCCGGCGAGCGCCGTGGTAAGCGTGAACCCCGACGGCACTGTCACTCTAATAGAAGGTTCCCCGGATATTGGGGGCAGCCGAGCCGCCATGGCAATGCACGTTGCCGAGGTGCTGGGTGTCCCTGCCCAAGACGTACGGCCCGCCATTGTGGATACCGACTCCATTGGTTACAGCTCGGGCGCTGGAGGAAGCGGCGTGACGTTCAAGATGGGAACAGCTTGCTATGAGGCGGCGCAGGATGTGGTCAGCCAGCTTGTGAAGCGCGCCGCCACCATCTGGAACGTTCCCCCTGAGAACGTGGAGTACGTTCATGGCGTCATCAGGCATAAGCAGGACCCTGTTCTATCCATGACACTCAAGAGCCTGGCTCCCAAGTTGAATGGCACTGGAGGGCCAATTGTGGGCCGCGCTGCGGTCAATCCTCGTGGCGTTGGGAACGCCTTTGCCCATCATATTGTTGATGTGGAAGTTGATGCCGATACAGGCAAGGTTACTATCCTACGATACACAGCGGTGCAGGATGTGGGCAAAGCCATCCATCCCACATATGTTGAGGGGCAGATCCAGGGTGGAGCAGTCCAAGGCATTGGCTGGGCATTGAACGAAGAGTACGTTTTCAATAAAGATGGCGCAATGGCAAATGCCACTTTCCTGGATTACCGAATGCCCACGTCCTTGGACCTTCCCATGATTGATACAGTGCTTGTGGAGGTTCCCAACCCTGGCCATCCGTACGGCGTTCGTGGAGTGGGCGAGGTTCCAATCGTTCCGCCGCTGGCCGCAGTGGCGAACGCTATCTACCATGCAATTGGCATTCGGCTGACAGAGCTTCCCATGTCTCCCTCAAAGATACTTGAGGCACTCAAGCACAAAGCAGCGGCAAAAGCATAGCGATTTGCTGACACAGAAGTCAGGAAGGTGCAGGGAACCTTGGTTCCCGCTGGGGGTCTGGGGGTATCCCACAGATTCAAACCTCCCTCTCTCCGCGTCGGAGAGAGGGATAGTCGTCCCGAAGAGTCGGGATTCCTACCCTGCTTATGAGGAGGTGCGTCATGGGAGGGCCAGGCCGGAAACTGCGCGAGCTAATCGGGCGAGGAGAAACGGTGCTTGCGGCGGGTTGCTATGACCCTCTGACCGCCAAGCTGGCGGAGCGCCTGGGTTTTGAAGCGGCATACCTTGGTGCAGGTACAGTGGGATACATCCTCAACGTGACCGAGGCGATGATTACAGTGACGGAGATGGCCACTGCAATACGCCAGGTAACTCAGAAGACACGCATCCCACTCATAGTTGACGGAGCAACCGGCTTTGGGGAGCCCCTGCACACCATGAGGACAGTCAGGGAGTACGAGCGTGCCGGCGCGGCCGCCATCGAAATAGAGGACCAGATAGTCCCAAAACGGGCCCATCACCACAAAGGGGTGGAGCACCTGGTCCCTCTTGAGGCTATGGTGGACAAGGTGAAGGCCGCCGTGGCAGCGCGGGAAGATGCGGACTTCATAATAATCGCGCGCACCAACGCCATGCGTAACGAGGGCCTGTCGCAGGCCATAGAACGGGGCCGCGCTTACAGGCAAGCCGGCGCCGACATGATCCTGGTGGGTGGCCGCACCAGGGAGGAAGCGGAGTTGCTGCACAGGGAGATAGGAGCGCCATTGGTGACGTTTGCCATGCCGGGAATGGTGGAACGCCTGAACATCGCAGTCAAAGATATGGCAAAGATAGGCTATCCATTGCTCCTGGAACCCCACGCAGCCTTGATATCCGCCTTCCGCGCTGTGCGGGACACCATGCGGGAGCTAAAAGAAACCGGAACAACCAGCCTGGATCCCGCCGAGGTAACTGCCATTATGCAGGAGATCAATCAGGCAGTTGACCTGCCAGACTACTGGCGTTTGGAGGAATTGACGGTGGAAAAGCCAGCAAGGTAATCAACTTGATAGGCTGACACCGTCTTCGCTGGTATGGTTCTACAACCTGAGCTTGCTGGAAGAGGCCACCATGTCTGACAACCCAAGCAGGCGTAGCCTTCTTGCCTCCGCAGCTACAACAGTTGTTGCCAACCCTATCGCCTTCTTCTACCTTTTCCGCTGGCTGACATGGCTACTGGCTCTCGCCCTCGTCTATGGTAGTGCCGCCCCAGATGCCAATCTACGCTATCAGCCAGGGTTGCTGATGTATGCCGCCCTGCAACTATCCCTGGGTCTCCTGTACACCGCAGTCCTGCACCCGAAGCTGACACGGGGAGCACAGGAGTCCGACCTGGACCTTCCCCAGCGCGACCTGGTGGCGGCGGGAATCGCCGATATGCTTGGCAGCCTGCCCGTTCTGATAGAGGGAAGCGCAGTCCTTCTCCTGCTTGCCTCTGCCTTCTGGCAGTCGGTGGTGGATGACCCATCCTGGGCCTACGCCCTGTTACTGGCGGTTGAGAGTGTTCTGATGGTGCTTTGGGGCGTCGCCAACCAGTCAAGGCTTCCGTTCATAAGTGGCGTCGCCGCCTTTGTTGGGGATGTCTTGTGACAGACAGGTGAGGCGCTTTCCGGCTATGACGGGGCAGTTATCGCCTTGACGGTAGGTATCCTAATAGTGTCCACAGTGGCGATTG
>SHYF01000125.1 GCA_009692985.1 Dehalococcoidia bacterium | reverse complement strand
CCATCCACTTCGCCCTCCAAATCTTTTGCCAAAAGCGTCAACCCCTTGATAAAGGTGCGCCGTTCGGAAGGCGACAGCTGCTTCAGCACCCTTTCCACCGCTCCTTTGCGCTTGGACAGGACTACGGAGGCGACCTCCTGGGCTTCTGAAGTGACGCTTACAACCACCTGGCGATGATCAGAAGTAGAGCGCTGTTTTATCACGCGCCCACGAGCTTCCAGGCCGGCAACGCACTCCGTAGCAGTAGAATACGATACCCCCAGACCCCTGGCCAGTTCACCAATAGTCATGGGGCCAAACTGTGATAGGTGCAGCACTGTTCGAATGTGGCTCAAGGGTATGGCCATATGGCCCACGCCCTTGGGATGAGAATGTGCGAAGCGCACCAACCAACGTCTGACTGCGGGTAGCGCCTCCAACACCTGCCCCACCTAGAGGCGCATGGTCATTTCGGTTTCCGAAGGAACAGACATCGGATAGCTTTACGAGCTTGAGCTACCCATGTCAAGCTAGTGGTGGCGCATACGGGATTCGAACCCGTGGTCTCCGCCTTGAGAGGGCGATGTCCTTGGCCACTAGACGAATGCGCCGCGCTAAGCTGGCTGGGGATCGTGGATTCGAACCACGGCTTTCAGATCCAGAGTCTGACGTCCTACCGCTAGACTAATCCCCATCAAACGCTTCACATTGTAGCATCCATGCTAGCCAGGGACAAACGTCTAGCAGGTTGCTGAAAAACCATTTTCGACCATCCCCCTGCCCCCTTCCTGGCCAGGAAGGGGGGAGAAAGTAAATCTGGGGGACACCCCCAGCCCCTTCGGCCTTGCTCAGGGCAGGCTCGGTGGCTGTGGCCCCTCTGGACTCCCCTTTTTCAGCGACCGCATAAAGAGGGCAAGACCAATGGGGTATCCCGCTCGCGTGGTTCCCTTCGGCCGCGCTCAGAGGCTGTGCGTTTTTCCTCCCTCTTGATAGGGGAGGACCAAATGGGGGTGAACTGTAAGGCCGTGACCTAGCTCCCCCCATCCCAACCTTCCCCCGCAAGGGGGGAAGGACCGAATGCTCACTGCCTTTCAGCATTACAACTAAAAAGCGTCGACTTGTCCAGCAGTTTATGGTCTGGGCGCCGCGCCGCCGGCCTGCTGGGCCTGCAAATAGACATGGACGGGCCGCACATTGTAGGCTGCAGCACCGTGAAGCAAGCTCTCCACAGCGGCCCTGGCTGTGTCCAGGGACGTGAAGCATGGGATGCGGTGTTCCACCGCCGCACGGCGTATCTCGAACCCGTCCCGGAGAGTGATGGTTGACTGCGTAACCGTGTTTACCACGGCATTTACAGTGCCATCGTTGATCACATCCACCACGTTGGGATGCCCTTCGCCCAGGCGTTTGGTAATCATGGTTACTTCCAGGCCCAGGGCAAGAATCATGGCAGCCGTCCCCTCCGTGGCGTAAAGGCGGCAGCGGGCCTCAGCCAGGGCGCGCACCAGGGGAACGGCCTCCGCTTTATCCTTGTCGGCGATGCTCAGAAGCACCGAGCTGCCCTGCGGCACGCTAAGCCCCGCGGCCAGCAGCGCTTTGGCCAGTGCAGCCCGGAAGTTATCGTCCACGCCCATCACCTCGCCCGTGGACTTCATCTCCGGCCCCAAATATGTGTCCACACCCCCCAGCTTGGACATGGAAAACACCGGTGCTTTTACTCCCACCACTCCGTTGTGTGGCCGCAGCCCGCCCGAATACCCCAGCTCTTTGAGGCGACGCCCCAGTATCACCTTGGTGGCCAGGCGCACCATAGGGACTCCCGTAACTTTGGATATGAACGGGACAGTCCGGCTCGCCCGGGGATTCGCCTCCAGCACGTAGATGGTGGACTCCTCCGGCTGGTGATAAAGGTTGCGCTGGAAGGTGAACGGGTCTCTGTAGCGGTCGGGGCGCATAATCACGTACTGGATGTTGATTAGCCCGCGCGTCTGAAGACCTAGGGCAATGCGCGTGGTGTATTCCACCAGGGTATCAACCTCCGCCGCGGTCAGAGTCACCCCGGGGTAAATGGCCATGGAGTCGCCGCTGTGGACTCCCGCCCGCTCAACGTGCTCCATTATGCCTGGTATCAGCACCTCTTCTCCATCGCAGATGGCGTCCACGTCCAGCTCTCGCCCTTCCATGTATTTATCAATGAGCACGCGTCTACCCCGGCCATCGTCCACCGCCGCGCTCAGGTAGTGGATTAGCTCCGTGGCGTTCTGCACAATCTCCATGGCCCGGCCACCCAGGACATAGCTTGGGCGCACCAGCACCGGATAGCCGATGTGCTGGGCTACATTCAGTCCCTCCTCCACCGTGGCCACTGTAGCTCCTGGTGGCTGCGGTATCCCGAGCCGGGCCAGGAAATCCTCGAACTTGTGCCTGTCCGCGGCCGTGTCAATGGCCTGTGGCGACGATCCCAGAACAGGCATCCCGGCACGCCCCAGGGATTGGGATAGGTTGATGGCCGTCTGGCCGCCGAACTGGACAACGGTAGGCGGCACCTGGCCCAGCCCACCAGAGGCGTCCCTGCACTCGTTTTCCAGGATATCCATCACGCTCTCATCGTCCAGCGGCTCAAAGTAGAGGCGGTCACTCGTATCGAAGTCCGTGGATACAGTCTCAGGGTTAGAGTTGACTATTATGCTGGCGGTTCCCTCCTCCTGAAGACCCCAGGCGGCGTGCACGCTACAGTAGTCGAACTCTATGCCCTGGCCAATGCGAATAGGCCCGCTGCCTATGACCACGGCCTTGGGGCCCGGCAAAGGCGTGGCCTCGTTCTCCTGCTCGTACGTGCTGTAGAAGTAGGGCGTCTGGGCCTCAAACTCAGCCGCGCAGGTGTCAACAATCTTGTACGCGGGACGGATGCCCCACCCGGACCTCAGAGAGCGCACCTGTTCAGGAAGGCGGTCCGCCAGAATGCCTATCTGCTCGTCGGAAAAACCCATGCGTTTCGACTGCAACATCAGCTTGGGCGTCAGCGGCTCCGATAGCAGACGCCGCTCCATGTCCACTATGTTCTGGCAGGCACTGATAAACCAAGGGTCAACGCTGGTGATACGCACCAGTTCCTTGACCGAGACATTACGCCGCAGCGCCGCCATTATCGCCCACAGCCGCAGGTCGTTGGAGTGAAGGGGGAGCTGTTCCAGTGTGGCTTCGCCGTTTTTGCCCCACTGGGGATGTTGCCACAGAAGCGAGCGCCCTCCCAACTCCAGGCAGCGCACCGCCTTTTGGATGGCGGCTTCAAAGGTACGGTCAATGGCCATGACCTCGCCCGTGGCCTTCATCTGTACGCCAAGGCGCCGGTCACCGGTGGGGAACTTATCGAAAGGCCAGCGCGGAATCTTGACCACGCAGTAGTCCAGGGCAGGCTCAAAAACGGCCAGTGTCTTGCCAGTGACGGCGTTGGATATCTCATCCAAGCGACGGCCCACGGCTATCTTGGCCGCCACCCGGGCTATGGGATAGCCGGTGGCCTTGCTGGCCAGGGCAGAGCTCCGGCTCACCCTGGGGTTGACCTCGATAACGTAGTAGCTGGGAGAAGGCCCGTGGCCATCGGTGTAAAGCTCCGGGGCCACCCACGGGTGGGGCGCTAGCGCAAACTGGATGTTACACCCACCCTCAATGCCCAGGGCACGGATGATCCGCAGGGCGGCGCTGCGAAGCATCTGGTGCTCCTTGTCCGGCAGCGTCTGACTGGGCGCCACCACTATGCTGTCGCCGGTGTGGACACCCATGGGGTCCAGGTTCTCCATTACGCAGATAGTGATGCAGTTGTCGGCTCCATCTCGCATCACCTCGTACTCCAGCTCTTTCCAACCCGCCAGGCTCTTCTCCAAGAGCACCTGATGAATGGGGCTGGCGGCCAGGCCACCAGTCACCACCTCTTCTAGATCGTCCCAGGTGTTGGCAAAGCCTCCACCCGTGCCGCCCAGGGTGTATGCAGGACGCACCACCAGGGGCAGCCCGATGCGTTGCGCCACCTGTCGGGCTTCTTCCAACGATGTCACGATAGCGCTTTCAGGTACTGGTTCGCCCAACTCCACGAGCAGTTGTTTGAACAGGCCCCGGTCTTCGGCCTTGCGGATGGCCTCCAGAGGCGTGCCCAGCATTCGGACGTTGTATCGCTCCAGCACCCCGGCATCAGCAAGGGCCACCGCCAAGTTCAGGCCCGTCTGCCCGCCCAAAGTGGGCAGCAGTCCCTGGGGCCGCTCCTGCTGGATAATCCGCTCCACCACCTCCACCGTTAGCGGCTCGATGTAAACGACGTCGGCTATGCCCTGGTCAGTCATGATGGTGGCCGGGTTGGAGTTGACCAGCACCGTGGTGACGCCTTCCTCGCGCAGGGCGCGGCAAGCCTGGGAGCCGGCGTAGTCGAACTCCGCCGCCTGGCCTATGACGATAGGCCCGGAGCCTATGATTAGGACCTTTTTGACTTGCTCAGCCTTTGTAACCATTAGCCAGTTCTGCCCAATTTGCGCCGGAGAAGTATGAGGTTGCTGACATCCTCGCGGTTATAGGCGAGCAGTGATTCCAATGCCTCTTGGTCTCCGGTATCCTGATACCGCCTCCACAGGAGTACGGCATCGCGCCCCGTCATGCCCGCTGATTCCCTGGATATGCCTAGCCGGGCCTCGACCGCCTTGAGGCCACCATACAACCGCTCCTGCCAGCAATCGTGCATCAGATCGTGGTGCTTAACGTGTGCAGCTATATCAAGACCCATGCGCTGATGAATAAAGGGCAGGTCAAAGCGGCCACCGTTGTATGTATAAAGCTTTGAGACGCCCTCTAGCATGTCCGCCAGGCGCTTCTTCGTCAGAGTTGAATCGTAAAGCTGGACTACTTGCAGGCCTTTCCCCTTTGGCAGTCCGATACCTATGACTGTGATCCTGTCATAGTTGGGGCTAAGACCCGTTGTCTCTATGTCTAGGTATGCATCCATTGATTGCCTGTCCTCAGGCCACGCTATCCGCTCCTCGTCTCAGGGCACCCCCACCTCATACAGCCTCAACTCCGACACTCTCTGAAAATGCTCGTCCAGGGTGTAGACCTGGTGGTCATGCTGCAACGCCAGTGCCGCAATAAGAAGGTCCACCAGCGCCACCATCAGTCCTTGCT
>SHYF01000124.1 GCA_009692985.1 Dehalococcoidia bacterium | reverse complement strand
GCTTTCCTAAGCTGCAAATTGAATCGTGCAGCCGTCTGGGTAAGGTCTAGCTCTTCGTGGAGTGCCATCACTTTTGGTCACGGCTAGAACGCGTGAGGGCTGGGCCTCATACTCCATGATGCGCAGCGCGCGGGTTAGGTGTTTCTCAATTGCCGTTGGGTGATATGCTGTTTCGTTGTCCAACAGTTCTTTCTTTGCAATAGTGCCACCACGTCGATTTTGCCATATTAGCTCGGCCAACTCCTGGGCATAGTCTTCGCCCATCGTTTCGGTAAAAAGCCTTAGCTGGCTTGGGTCAGAGAAGTCGGAGTATTGGAAATTGCCATCAGGGGCCACATTCCACATCGCACCCTTCATTTTGAGCATTCCTAGGGGATGCTTTGTCCCAAACAATAGGTGATATTGGGTTTGATTATGTATGTTTACCATGCGGAAACCCAGTCCACGCCAGCCACGTTCCGACAGGGTTTTCTGGTATTCCCGCACTAAGAAAATCTCCCTTTGCCGGGAATCTGGGATGCTTAGAGCAGGACGCCACCTGTTGCTCCCAAAGAGTTCATCTAAGACCCAGCTACAAACCCTTGACATAACGTCTGAAACGAATCGCAGACCTGCCAGTATGTCCGTATGCCGGTATGCCCGTCGCCACGTCCGGCATGGCTGCGGCTCAGGTTGGCGTATGGGGTGGCACGCCCACCCACTCCGGCTGCGGCGCTCTGCCCATAAGCTCGGCCACGGCCTGCCTGGGGTCCAGCCCCTCGAAAAGAATGCGGTACGCCGCCTGGGTTATTGGCATCTCCACGCCCAACTCTTGGGCCATCTTCACCGCAGCGGCGGTGGTGTCCACCCCTTCTGCCACGTTCTGCATCGAGGCCAGGATCTCCTTCAAGGGACGGCCTTTGGCCAGCTGCTCACCCACGTACCGATTGCGGCTCAGCGGGCTGGCGGCGGTGGCGATGAGGTCGCCCATCCCGGCTAGGCCTGCGAAGGTCAGGGGATTGGCGCCCGCGGCCACGCCCAGGCGCGTAATCTCCGCCAGCCCCCGGGTTATGAATGCTGCCTTGCTGTTGTTTCCATACCCCAGCCCGTCACCGATGCCTGCTCCCAAAGCTATGATATTCTTCAGCGCCCCCGCCAGCTCCACGCCTATCACGTCGGCGCTGGTGTACACCCGGAACAACGGCGTCATCAGCGCTTCCTGGGCCTCCAGGGCTGCTTTTGCATCCTTCGAGGCCACCACGGTGGATGATGGCAACCCGCGAGCCACCTCGGCGGACAGGTTTGGCCCAGAAAGAACGCAGATGCGAGAGTGGAGGGATTCGGGAAGCTCCTCTCGCACCACTTGGCTGATGCGCAGGCCGGTGTTTACCTCCAGCCCCTTGGTGGCGCTGACGACCAGTGCGTCGTGGGGCAGGGCATCCCTGACCCTCCGCACGTTGGACCGAGCGCTGTTGGAAGGAACTGCCAGAATAACCAGCCGGGCGTGCCCAAAGGCATCGTCCTTAGAGGAGCTAACTTGTAGCGAGGGAGGGAATGGGAACCCTGGCAGGAGCCGCTTGTTCTCGCGGTCGCGCTGTAGCTGCCTCGCCTCTTCCGACGTGCGGGTCCACAGCGTTACGCTGTGTCCCTGCCGCGCCATGATGATAGCCAGGGTTGTCCCCCAGCTGGTGGTGCCGATAACTCCAGCGGCTACGGGTGAGATGTTCACGTCTCCCTCTTCGGTGGCTCTTGGCCCGATGTCTTGTCTCCACCCCACAGGCGTCGCTCCGTACCATGCATGAGCCTCCGCATATTCCCTGCATGTCGCCATAGGATGAGAGGACACCCTGCGCCGACGTATACGAGGCACTCCCAAGGTTCCTGGCCGGCTACCACCAGAATCGTTAGCATGACTGCGGCGGTGGAAACTGCCAGCACAGAGCCCAGGGAGACGTATCTGCTCGCTGCAATAGATGATATAAATACACCCAAAGCAATGGCAGCCGTCACAGGCGACATCACCGCCATGCCGCCCACTCCTACGGTCACACCACGGCCACCCTGGAACCGGCTGAACACGGGCCAGTTGTGCCCCGCGACAGCCAGGAAACCGGCCAGAGCCTCCGCCATGGGGGCCCCGATGATCTGTTTGGCCGCGAACACAGCGATGACCCCCTTGGAAACGTCTGCTGCCAGCACCAGGACTGCCCATCGCGGGCCCAGAGTTCGCAGGACATTGGCCGTTCCAGTAGCGCCGCTGCCGTGTTGTCGCACGTCAATGCCGCGGGTTACCTTCCCCACGATAAGCCCCCAGGAGATGCTTCCCAGAAGGTATGCCCCCAGCAGGACCAGAGCGTACTCTATCATTGGTCTTCGCTGCCTCTGGTCAATGTTCGTGCTGGTTCTCTCCAATAGGCCTGAAGCTTAGCAGGGCGATGATAGATTTGTTCGACCATCCCCCTGGCCCCCTTCCTGGCGAGGAATGGGGTGAGAATAATATCTGGGGGATACCCCCAGCTGCCCACCCATTCTGCTTCGCTCAGGGCAGGCTCCGGGGCTCCGCCCGTCTGGACTCCCATTATCCCGATGGCCCGAAGCCTAGTCGTCATCACTCTTTGGCATCCTTGAACACAAGCTTCAGATGGCTCCAGCGGAACGCCAGTGTCTCACGCAGCCTGTTCTCAAGATAACGGCGGTATGAGAAGTGGGCCAGGCTGGCGTCGTTGACATAAAAGACAAATGTGGGTGGCCTGACCCCTTCCTGGGCTACGCCCTTCAGTCGAAGCAGCCTTCCCTTTCGGGAAGACGGCTGATTTTCTGCCATGGCGTCCAGCACGGCGGAATAGAGCTTATGATGGGAGACCTCTTTACTACAGTCCCGGTAGACCATCAGGGCGGCATCCAGGGCGCCGGCCACGCCCGTCTTATTCAGGGCGGATGTGAACCGGACCGGGGCGTATGGCAGGAACTTGAAGCGTTGACGGATCTCTTCCAGGCAGCCAGCCTCGTCCAGCCCAAGCTGCGTAGCCAGGTCCCACTTGTTCACAACAATGACCAGGCCTTTGAAGGCGTCTATAACATGGCCGGCGATATGGGTGTCCTGGGCTGCGACCATATCCGCGGCATCCAGCACCAGGAACACAACGTCCGCGCGGTCAACTGCCCGTAGGGTGCGCAGGACGCTGTACGTCTCGATGCCCTGCTCAACCCGCCCGGGCCGGCGTATTCCAGCCGTGTCTATTAGCAGCATCTTCTGGTCCTGGTAAATAGTAGGGGTGTCTATGGCGTCCCTGGTGGTGCCGGGCGTTTCGCTGACGATAACGCGCTCCTCTCCAAGGATGGCGTTGAGAAGCGCCGACTTGCCCACATTGGTCCGGCCAACGATAGCCAGGGACAGGAGGCCCGTCACATCGTTTTCCGCCTCCTCCTCCTGTGGGATAGTGGCCATGACAGCGTCCATGAGGTCGTCAATGCCCCTGTTGTGGTGGGCGCTTATGGCTATGGGGTCTCCCAGGCCAAGACGGTAGAACTCCATTGTTTCCTGTTCCAGGGTGGAATTGTCGGTCTTGTTCACGGCCAACACTACCGGCTTGCCAGTCCGTCGCAGTTGGTGGCTGATGTCCATGTCCGCCGGCGTGGGGCCATCGTGGACATCAGTGACAAAGATGATAGCGTCCGCTGTCTCCATGGCCAACATTGCTTGGGCCACCACCTGCTGGTACATAGGAGTTGTAGGCGCAGCCTCCAGGCCCCCCGTGTCCACAACTATGAACCGATGCCCCCACCATTCGGCGTCCAGGGCAATGCGGTCCCTGGTGGTGCCTGGGATATCTGTTACAACCGCGGCCCGCCGGCCCACCAGCCGGTTGAACAGTGTGGACTTGCCCACGTTGGGGCGTCCGACAATTACGATAGATGGTTTGCTCATGGTGTAGCTAACGACTCAGCGATTGCTTTGACGTTGCACAAAAGTCATTCTGAGAGCAGCGAAGAATCTGGGGCGGGGGCTTCCCAGCCATCCCAGACCCTTCGTCCGCCGCAGGCGGACTCAGGGTGACAGTGGACGAAGGAGGGTTCTTGTGCAAAGCTGGTGGCTCCTGCTATCCTTTCTGACCGTCCATGAGAAACTCCAAGACCGCCTTCTGGATATGGAGGCGATTTTCTGCCTGGTCAAACACCACCGACTGGCGATGCCCTAGCATACCTTCCGCCACCTCTTCTCCGCGATGGGCGGGTAAGGGATGCATGAAGACAGCCTTGGGACTGGCCAGAGCCATCAGCTCTGGCGTGACCTGGTATCCTTGAAAATCGCGCCGCCGCTGGTCGCCTTGGGACTCTTGCCCCATGCTCACCCAGACATCGGTGTAGACCACGTCCGCGTGGCGTGCCGCCTCTTTAGGGTCGCGCACCTGCCGGATAACAGCGCCGGGTGTTCTGGCCAAGGCATGGGACTGCTTGGCGATGTGCTCAGGAAGCTCGTACCCTGGCGGCGAGGCGATGACGAAATTCGCGCCGACGGCTGCGGCCCCCAGGGCCAGGCTGGAGGCCACGTTATTGCCATCGCCAATGAAGGCGACGCTCACTCCTTTCAGACGGCCGCTGGGGAGATGCTCCTGGATGGTTAACAGGTCTCCCAGTGCCTGGCAAGGGTGCTCCGCGTCCGAGAGGGCGTTGACCACTGGAATGGTGGCATACGATGCCAGGTCAACCAGCGTCTGGTGGGAGTAGGTCCGGGCTATTATGGCATCCACGTAACGCGATAGCACCCGTCCCACGTCGCTTACGCCCTCGCGGTTTCCCAACCCCACCTCCTCGCGGCCCAGGTAGATGGCGTGGCCTCCCAACTGGTGAACCGCCACGTCGAAGCTGACCCGTGTCCGTAGCGATTGCTTCTCGAACAGCATAGCGACGCTTTTCCCAGCCAGGCACTGGCTTTGTGCACCCATCTTCATTGCTATGGCCCGGTTCAAGAGTCCCTGGATCTCTTTGGGCAACAGGTCAGCGATGGAGAGCAGGTCTCGTTTCTTCATGGTCGTTCTCCGGCTGGGCATAGTATAGCATGGTGCCTCTATGCCGTTTCTCACTGTTGACGTTGTTTGTGAAAGTTACTACAATCACGCCATGATGACTGAAGGCTCCCCTCGGCCTGGCGGGACACAAGAGGTCCCAGAGGTGGTGGTCATGCGACTGCCTCACTATCTGCGGGCACTGGTGCAGCTAGGACAGCAGGGAGTGGAGG
>SHYF01000123.1 GCA_009692985.1 Dehalococcoidia bacterium | reverse complement strand
GTGAGAGCTTGGGAGGAAATCGTCATTGCGAGGGCGTCCTCGCCCGTGGCAATCTGGGGCGGGGCATCAGCCGGATATGCCCACCCCCAAATCCTTCACCGAGTTTGCCCTGAGAGACAAACTGTCCAGGACCGGGGTTCCCTTCTCCCCCATAAACGTGGGAGAGTTAGAATGGGGGTGAAAGTCGCTCGGATTCAGCGCCGTATACGACAAACAGGAGAAGGTATCCCTGCGATACCTTCTCCTGTTACTTTGCCAGGCTAAGAAGTCTGGAACTTGTTTGCTACTTGGTAAGTACCATCAGCACGGACGAGGATACCGCGACCCCAGACGGCCCTGCAGTAAGCCTCACTGTGTACAGGCCTGCCGGTATGTTCGGCGTCAGCCCGGCGGGGGACTGGAACTTGGCCAGGTAAGTGCCTGACTTCCGCACGGCTGTGTCGCTGCCGGCGGTGATTATCGCCATTATGTAGGTCGTCTTGTCGTCTACCACCAGCTCCACTGTGACCAGGTCGCCAACAGGGAGGCCTGAGGCATAGACAGTGATCTTGGGCTCGTTCGCGGCCGCGACTATCACCGCCGGCTGGCTGCAAGTGGCAGCTCCTGTAGCAACCGTCGGGCACACAATGAGGTTAATCGGAACCGTGGGGCCGGTCTGGCCAGCGACTCCTGCCGCACCCGCAGCGCCTCGCGCACCCGCAGGGCCAACTGCTCCTGCAGGGCCAACTGCCCCTGCAGGGCCAGCTGCTCCCGCAGCACCCTTTTCGCCCAGGGTTCCAGCAGGCCCCACCGCACCCGCGCATGCGGAAGCTAAGAACAGCACAACGATCGAGAGAATTAGAACCGTGGCAAGGGGCCGTCTATTTACCAAACGCATGAAATACCTCCATCCTACTAATCGCCATGAGATGCCTAACAATCACGCTAGAGTATACCAAGGGCATGAAAACACCACAATTTCGTCACCACGAAGCTGTATATTCAGCCCACCCAATCATAGTCACCCATATACAGGTTGTCAAGGCCTTGGCACGGGAAAACCTGCCCTCTTTCTCCCAACCTTCCAAACCGTGAAGGAGCCATGGCAACCCTTCATAACCAGCCTCACCACTCTGGCAATGCTATAATTGGCCGCGTCCCTCAACGGAAGCCCTGGCTTCTTGTTGAAAAAGAGGAGTCCAGAGTCCCGATTATGGTCACCAACTAAATAAATGACATCTTCTTGGTATATCATAGTTCTTTCCCGTTCATGGTGAGCTTGTAGAACCATATGGGCGGGAAAGAACTAACACCGCTCGTCCTGAGCCGAATGAGTGGGGGCCTCTCGTAGGGGCGCAAGCCATTGCGCCTCTACTCATAGATTCCTGGCCAGGGCATTTCCTGAGTCTGTCGAAGGAAACAGGGTTATGGGGATGGTCGAAGGAGTGTTTCATCACCATGCTAAGGAAAGTCCGCTGTAACAATGGAACAAACTGTTACTGAAATAGCCGTAAGGCTGGTCTACCAGCTTGCCTTCATTCTCCTGGCCTCAAAACTCGGAGGCGAGCTTTGCGTACGTTTTCTGAAGATTCCTTCTGTACTTGGCGAGCTGGGTGCAGGGATTCTCATTGGCCCGTTCGCTCTGGGCGGCGTGGCCATGGCAGGTTTCGGTCCCATTTTCCCCATGCCAGACGCTGGGGCGGCGGGTTCCACAGGCATACCAATTTCCCCTGAACTGTACTCCTTCTCCCAGGCGGCAGCCATTGTTCTTCTGTTTACTGCGGGGCTAGACACCAACTTAAAGCAATTCCTGAAGTACGCTGGCCCGGCCCTCCTAATTGCTACGGGCGGTGTGCTCCTGCCCTTCTTTCTGGGGGCCTGGGCCACGGTCCTATTTGGATTCGCTCAAGGGTTTGGAGACCCCAGGGCGCTCTTCATGGGGGCTGTTCTAACAGCCACGTCCGTGGGCATCACCGCCAGGGTCCTGAACGACCTTCGCCAGCTTGACAGCTCCGAAGGCGTGACTGTGATTGCCGCCGCTGTGGTGGACGATGTTCTTGGCATACTGGTGCTAACTGTGGTGGTGGGCATAAGTGCATCCGGCAGCGTTTCCCTGGCGCAAATAGGCTTCATCGGCGCCAAGGCCCTGGGTTTTTGGGTGGCCCTCACAGGCGCTGGCATTCTGCTTTCCAAGCCGCTGTCCCGGCTTTTGGAATCATTCCGGGTTCCCGGTGCTGGGATATCCCTCTCCCTGGCGTTGGCGTTTCTGGCGGCGGGGCTCGCTCAGAGCGTTGGCCTGGCCATGATTATTGGTGCATATAGCATCGGTTTGGCCCTCTCCAGCACCAGCCTGGCGCGGAAGCTGCAGGAGCAGATGGCTGGGGTGTACCACGCTTATGTTCCGGTGTTTTTCGTTGTCATGGGCATGTTGGTAGATATCTCCGCCGTGGAGGGATCCCTGGTATTTGCCCTGGTTGTGACATCGCTGGCCATAGTGGGCAAGCTGTTCGGCTGCGGGCTTCCTGCCCTGGCCACAGGCTTCAATTTCCTGGGGGCGAGCCGAGTTGGCATTGGAATGCTGCCCAGAGGCGAGGTGGCTCTTATCATTGCCGGCATAGGCCTGGCTTACGGTGTCATTGATGCTGACCTATTTGGTGTCGCCATCCTGATGACAGTTGCGACTACTTTCATGTCCCCTATCCTTCTGGTCCCCCTTTTCCGTCGAGGCGGGTCTGGACGCAGGAGAGAAGAAGTCCAGGCACCGGAGAATCCTTCCTAGCGCGCCATCGTCGAAGGGAGACTCCTAAACATGCCCATTACCTCAACTACTACGCGTCGCTGGATGCTGGGCCATGTGTGGCGCGTCCCTTGCCGCAGAAAGCCCTCCACGGTATAGTAAAGTCCGCGTGCCCCTGTAGCTCAGTGGATAGAGCGCTGGCCTCCGAAGCCAGAAGCGGGAGTTCGAGTCTCCCCAGGGGCACCACCCCATATAGTTAGTTAGGTGCTTCTTACTACTCCGGTGGCGGACTACCACGGAAGGAGTGCAATGTGACAGACCAGGAGTTAGCCTTTACTCCGGCTTGGCGGCTGCGCGAGCTTATCGCCTCCAGAAAAGTCTCGCCGGTGGAGCTAACGGAGCTCTTCCTGGCACGAATCCAGCAGCTCGACCCCGGCCTGAATGCCTACCTCACAGTGGCAGCGGAGCAGGCCCTGGCCAGTGCTCGCCGGGCAGAGGCTGAAGTCAAACCTGGTGCTAACCTGGGCCCCCTTCACGGCATCCCCGTCGCCATAAAAGACCTGACCTCCACTGGTGGCATCCGCACCACTCGGGGATCGTTAATCTACAAGGATTTCGTGCCTGATGTAGATGAGCCTGTGGTGGCGCGCATCCGCAGCGCTGGCGCTGTCATCCTGGGTAAGACCAACACCCCGGAATTTGGCTTCTCCGCCACCACCGAGAATCTGTTGGGCGATGCCTGTCGCAACCCTTGGAACCCAGAGCGCACTCCTGGAGGCTCCAGCGGGGGAGCAGGAGCCGCAGTGGCCGCTGGCCTGGCCCCCACTGCCCAGGGCAGCGACGGCGGCGGCTCCATACGTATTCCTTGTAGCATGTGCGGCGTATATGGCATCAAGCCCACCTTCGGTCGGGTGGCAAGGCCGTACCAAGGCCCTGGGGCGTGGGGGCCGCTGGCCCAAAACGGCCCTATAACCCGCACTGTTTTGGATGCAGCCATATTGCTTCAAGTCATGGCGGGCCATGACCCGTTGGATCCTACATCCATCAAGGAGGATCCGCCGGACTTCTCTGCAGTGATGAACGCAGGGGTTCGAGGCCTTCGCGTAGGTTGGAACCCAGATCTCGGCGGCGTGCCAGTAGACCCAGAGGTACGCCGGGTCACTGCCAAGGCGGTACAGGCGTTTGAAGAGCTTGGTGCCCACGTGGTGGAGGCCGAGATCCCCATAGACCACCTTCGCCTGCGAGACGTTTTCATGACCATATTCTTGTCTGATTACGCTGCCAGCTTCGGTGAGCTTTTGCGCACCCGTGGCAACGAAATGTCTCCTTTTTTACGCGAGATGCTGCTAGACGCCGTGATGTGGCCCGCCTCGAAGCTGGCCTTGGCCCTACACGAGCTGGAGTGGCACCGAGCGCGCATGAACACAGTTATGGAACAGTACGACCTGCTGCTGACGCCCACCCTGGCCACACCACCATTTCCAGTGGGTCAGCGCCCCAGTGTCATTGACGGACAAGATGTGGACCCCGTTTGGGCGTTTACCCCCTTCTGCTTCCCATTCAACTTGACAGGCCAGCCTGCCGCCAGCCTACCGTGCGGCTTCTCCTCGGAGGGACTGCCTATAGGACTGCACCTCATCGGTCGCCTGGGTGACGAGGCCACTGTGCTGCGGGCCTCCGCTGCCTTTGAGCAGGCTCGTCCCTGGGCGCAGCGTCGCCCCGTGGTATCCTGAGCCGCCCAAGGATGCTTTCGAAAAAGGGGAGTCCAGGGGGGCATAGCCCCATTGGCGGGGGGTATGGGGGGTGTCCCCCCCTTGTCTATTCTGTCTACTCTCTTTCCTACTCCCTTCCTGGCCGGAGCCTGTCCTGAGCTTGCCGAAGGAGGGTGAGGTCAAGGACTTTTGAGGCAAGGCCGCAGCAAGGGGGCTAGAGGGATGGTCGAAGAAGTTTCTTATTACGCCGTTAGGGGCGAACATTTTAGGCCATCCACATTTGACACATTGCTCGCCCCGCTGATATTCTGCCTTGAAAATAAAAAATGGGATGCAATCCTGTGGCAATTGCTGATGTGGTTTCTGCTGCCCGAAGAGAAGGCCGGACCGTATTGACCGAGGTGGAGTCCAAGGAGTTCATCCAGGCAAGCGGTATTCCGCTGGTGCAGGCGCGCCTGGCCACCTCTCAGCGAGAAGCGGTGGCCCTTGCCGGAGAGATGGGCTTCCCAGTGGCGCTTAAAATAGTATCGCCGGAGATTATCCACAAGAGCGATGTCGGCGGCGTGAAACTGGGGTTGAAGAGCCAGGCGGAGGTACGTCGCGCATATAGCGAAATTGTGTCGGCGGCCAGGGTTTCCAATCCTGCTGCCCATATCCTTGGAGTCTCTGTGCAGGCTATGGCGACTCCAGGCGTAGAGGTTATCCTGGGGATGACCCCGGACCCCCAGTTCGGGCCTGTGCTGATGTTTGGCCTGGGCGGTGTCATGGTCGAAGTGCTCAAAGACGTGGCGTTCCGTCTGGTGCCACTGAACCGATACGATGCCAGGCAGATGGTACGGGAGAT
>SHYF01000122.1 GCA_009692985.1 Dehalococcoidia bacterium | reverse complement strand
TCCCCGTAACCTGTAATGGAAACGTAGATAACCCTTGGGTTTACAGCCGCCAGGTCTTCATAGGTGAGGCCATGCCTCTGCCTGGCCCCCACGCGCATATTCATCACTACCACGTCTGCCCACCGCGCCAGGACGTGCGCAATCTCGCGTCCCTTGGGCTTGGTGATGTCTAAAACCAAAGAACGTTTATTGCGATTGAATGTCAAAAACGTTACGCCAGACCCATTGGCGCCGGGCACCGGCATCTGTACTCTCGAAGAGTCGCCCTCTGGCGGTTCCACCTTTATGACTTCGGCGCCCAGGTCGCCCAGGAGCTGCCCCGCGAATGGTCCCGCCAGCACCTGAGAGAAGTCTGCAACTTTGATGTCTGCCAATGGCAACGTCATAGCTCTCCTTGGCGATTCGTGCAGTGCGCTTGTTGCGCGGTTTGCCCAACAAAACAGGCACGGAGACAAACTATGCGGAAAGCCCCGTGCCTGCTAGTCTGTGCGGAGGCAGTGTGGTTAATGGGCGGCTTTGGCCCCCGTTGTGCGCATGGGTGCGGCTCGCTCCTGAGTGCGGCTGATGCCCATGCGGCGCGCCAGCACCACCTTCCCAATGTTTAGGCTTCCAGCCAGGTGCGATAGGGCAATGGAACTCCGAAGCCGCATCTCCTGGTGGCCCTCGTGGGGGGCCAATGGCTCATGGATCCCCAAGAGGCAGTACGCCCCCATGTCATCCCTCACCCTATTGGCGTTGCGGATCCCGAACTCCTTGTTGTACAGGTGGCTCAAGCCGCCTTCGTGCCGCAACTCCGCGCCGATTTCGTGGATCCAGTAAGCCCGCAGGGAGAACAGCTTGTCGATGTGGGAGTCGATGTAGGTCGCCGCAGCAGATTGGGCCACCAGAGGGTCCTTGCCCAGAGAATTACCGTTCACCCTAGAGGTGCGCACGTAGGAGAGCAGGTTCTCCAGGGACTGGTCCGGTGCTAAAGCTGCATTGCCTCCGCCGTCGCCGCCGTGCTCCTGCTCCAGCTGGGTGGACAACACCTGCCACCCCTGGTGGTCGCCGCCGATGAGGTGGTCTCCGGGAACCCTAACGTCGTTCAAAAAAACGAAGTGGGAGTCCCTTCCCATGAGTAGATCCATTGCCCTGATCTCCACTCCTGGCACATGGACAGGGATGGCAAAGTAGCCCAGGTTCCGATGGCGCGGCGCATTCTTGTCTGTCATCATCGGGCCAAAGAGGTAGTCAGGCCCTTCGTTGGGCGAAGGACCGCGCCCACTGATGAAGACGTTGGACCCGTTGAGAACCCACTCATCCCCATCTCGGACGGCAGTGCTCTTGTAACTGGCCAAATCAGAGCCGGAATGGGGTTCAGTGAGCTTCTGCCAGCATGTGATCTCTCCCCTCAGAAGAGGGGCTACGAACTTTTGTTTCTGCTCCTCACTCCCCCACACCATCATGGCTTCGGGAGGCCGCCGGTTGCTGAGGTCACCTACGGCCCTTGCCGTCCGCATCTCCTGGACGATGACAGCTGCATGGGCTCCAGTCAGACCGCCACCACCATACTCCTTAGGGTATGTGGGGTTAAGCCAGCCTTTTTGGGCCAGCTCCTTGTGCTTCCCCCGCCAGTACTGGTACTTTTCTACAGACCAGTCATCGGGGTCGCGGGACTCCTTCATCTCCTCGGCAATGTTCTCGGTCAACCAACTGCGGACCTCCTGGCGGAACAGATCCATCTCCTTCTCCTCAGCGGCTGGGGTCATTTCAAAGTCCATAGTCACCCTCCCTTTCTTGAATCCGCCAATGCCCTAGCCGTCCTTGTTGCCGGCGAAGCGGCCCTCTTGACGAGCCACATTGTAGTTACGGCCTTTCATTGTGTCAACACCTGTCGCTGTCCAGCTAGCGCAACGCATTCTGTTAACCAAGGCCCTCATGCCGATGCTTACTCATTCCTCCGATGCCTCCCTAGAATCAGCCT
The DNA here is from genome assembly GCA_009692985.1 of Dehalococcoidia bacterium. GTDB lineage: Bacteria > Chloroflexota > Dehalococcoidia > Lucifugimonadales > SHYF01 > SHYF01. Next base: position 3,320 of record SHYF01000122.1, on the reverse strand, counting down.
TGGGAGCTTCCAGATTAGCGTCCTTTGAAGACGGGCTTGCGCTTTTCGCGGACAGCCTTCATCATCTCGAGTCGGTCTTCAGAAGCACCCAAGATCCCGGAGGCGTTGGCGCACAACTGCTGAACAGTGTCGTACGAGCTTTCCAAAGAGGCGCGCAAGATCCGCTTGCCGATCCACTGCACCAGAGGAGGGTTCTGGATGATCCTGTCACATAAGGCCTTGGTCTCCTGCTCCAGGTTATCGCAGGGCACCAGGTGGTTCAGAACGCCGGTACGGTAGGCCTCTTCGGCTTGCAGAAAACCACTGGTGTAAAGGAACTCCAGGGCGCGCCCTATGCCCATAATTCTGGGCATAAAGTAACTTCCCCCATTTTCTATAATCTGCCCCAGGGCCTGGTACGGCTGGAAGCGGGCGTGCTCACACCCCATGCGGATATCGCAATGAATGGCAATGTCAAAACCTGCGCCCACGGCCGGGCCGTTGACCATGGCTATGGTGGGCTTGCGTATGTCCGATATTGCCGTGAATAGGGGATGAAAGTCGTGCTGAAAGTGTTCGCGGCTGCTATCTGCGCCCGGTGCCCGAGCGGGCTCGCCATCTCTGGCCGCCGCCCCTAGCTCGGCGCCTGAGTTGAAGCCCCGGCCTACGCCGGTCAGGACTATTACCCGGATATCAGGGTCGTCGTCCCCGGCGCGCATGTACTCGCCCAGCTTGCGCATGGTGGAGTCCGGCCCTGTGCCGCCGTAGTTGGCATTCATCTTCTCCGGCCTGTTGAACTTTATCCACAGAATGCCTGTGTCCTCTGGTTCGTACAGCAAGTGGTCTACCAGCTTTAGTTCCATTGCAAACCTCCCTGTGTGGATTCTGCTGTGAATATATACCAGCGGCCCGAAGCTGACTATTATCCCAACTGCTCATTGGTTGCGCTTAGCTAGCCATTTCGGAGCGATCCACCTGCCGGGCTTAGAGTGCCGCCTTTGTTTGGCGGAGGCCTGAAATTTTGGCTTTGGAGTAGCCAATCTCAGTCAGTATCTGGTCTGTGTGCTCCCCAAAATTGGGCGCGCGGGTGTGCACAGCTCTCCCTGGCGTCTTGCTCAGCTTGAACAGATTGCCGTATTGGACCTCGCGCTGGCCACCGTCGCCAATCACTTCCACGTGCATGTCCCGGGTCTTTACCTGCGGGTCATTCTTGGCCTCGTCTATAGTGTTGACTTTGGCAACCTCTGTATCCACTTGACTTAATTTCGCGAACCACTCGTCCCTGGTCCTGGTCTTGAATATCTTATTGAATATCTGGATTATCTCCTGCCCTCGTTCTTCTGATGCGCCACGATCATTGGCCAGTTCTGGCAGTCCTATTGCCTCGCACAGGTTGCGCCACTGCACCGCTTCCCCCGCGGCAAAGGCTATGTACTTGCCGTCCTTGCATTCGTAAACGTTCCAGGATGGTCGAACCCTGGTAAATGTGCCATCGCCTGCCGGCTGGACCGGAGCGTCCTTTATGGCAATAACACTATCAAACAAGGCCAAGTCCAGGTATTGGCCAACCCCAACCTTTTCCCTGGCATACAATGCCAAAAGGATAGAGGCCATTATTCTGGGAGCGCCCTTCATGTCTGGCAGGTTGAAGTAGTTCAGCCAGGGACGTCCTGTGTAGTCGCCACCCATGTTCCCGTAGCCTTGCCCCTGCATCTTGAGCCAGCCACCGGTAGCTTCCCAAACGAGGCCGTGGCCTGGAATCTGAGCATAGGGGCCGCTCTGCCCGTAACCGGTCGAGGAGCATACAATGATTCGCGGATTTATTGCGGAGAGTGTCTCGTAGTCGAAGCCCAGGCGTTTGGCAATGCCTGGACGGTTGGCCTCTATCAGGATGTCGGCTGTTTTGACCAGTTGGTGGAGGACGTCTCGCGCCGCCTGCTGCCTCAGGTCCAGGACTATGCTGCGCTTGTTGCGGCTGCGAACAGCTCGAGTACGGCCGCCTTCCTTGTAAGCAGCATCCATCGCCTGGTTGAGGGGTGCCTCAACCATTATGATATCTGCGCCCATGTCTCCAAGCCAGCCCGCTGCCATAGTGGCAGGACCGAAAGTTCCCATCTCGATAATCTTGAGCCCCTCTAAAGCCAGTATCATTCCCCCCTCCTTGTTGGTTACTTCAGCTAGATGTAGCGGACGACTCTAGCGGCATATTACGATGGCGCCTTATCAGGGTCAAGCCACAGCAATAATGCCCGCGGACAAGTCGAACTCTGTTCCGGGTCTCTGTCCTCAACCTATGGCTCCGGCGGTTCGCAAGGCTGCGATTTCGTTAGCTTTGTAGCCTAGGTCTCGGAGTATCTCTTCGGTATGCTCTCCCAGGCGTGGCGGCGGCCTTCTAAGCCAATGAGCATCTTTGCTAAGAGATAACCTAAGCGGCGTGCCGATTGCCCTGAAAAGCCCTATCCCTGGCTGGTCAAATTGGACCATCATTTCATTGGCTACTACCTGGGGATCCTCGTCCACCTCAGAGGATTCTAGTTCCTTGACTACCGTGGCGGACAGGTTTTTAACCTTGAACATTGCCTCCCACTCAACTGCTGGACGGGTGGCGAAATGATGCGCGAGGATTCCAGCAAGTTCTCCAATGCGTTGCTCGCGCTGTTCCTGGGTGCTGAATCTCTGGTCCTCCAAAAGATGGGCCAACCCTATGACATGAATGAATTGTTCCCACCTCGCCCCTAGGTTGATGCTCTGAGACATTAGCTGCTTTCCATCGCTGCACATGTATTGAATGGGAAGCCCGCTCGCATGGGCCAGGAACCTTTCGTTGGTTCCATCCCGCCGGGTCATCTGGTTGGCATGGAGGGCGAGGCCTGTTTGAAGCAGGTTTACTTCTACCTTCTGTCCAACACCTGTCTGGTCTCTAACTCGCATGGCCAGCACGATGCCAAAGGACAGGATCATGCCGGCGGCCATATCGAAGTGATAAAGGCGTGTGTAGGATGGCAGCGTGCCATCCGGCAGACTACGCCCGGCTATGTCTCCGACCCTGGCCTGGGTAGTAATGTCAGCGCCGGGGAGATCAGCATCGGGGCCAAGCTCCCCATACCCGGTAAGGGATGCGTAGATGATCCTGGGGTTGGACGCCGCAACATCCTCGTAAGTAACGCGACGACGCTTGCGTGTGTTGACCCGCATATTGGTCACCACCACGCCCGCCCATCGAAAAAGATTGAAAGCCACGTCTCGGCCCGCGGGATTGGTAATGTCTACCACTATTGATCGTTTGTTCCGATTGAAAGAGAGGAAAGTTATACCCAACCCATCGTAGTTAGGCGATTGAC
>SHYF01000121.1 GCA_009692985.1 Dehalococcoidia bacterium | reverse complement strand
CATAGGAGAGGCCCAAGCGGTCCATCACTCCCGGCTTGAAGTTTTCCACCACCACGTCAGCTCTCTTCACCATCGCCATGAGCATCTCCTTGCCCAGCACGCTCTTGAGGTTAAGTGTTACTCCCCTCTTGTTGGTGTTGAGGTAAAGGAAGAGGCCGCTTTTATCCAGGTCAGGCTCATCGTGATAGAAAGGGCCCATGGTACGCGCCCCGTCGCCCGTTCCAGGGCGTTCTATCTTGATTACGTCTGCGCCGAAGTCGGCCAGGAGCTTTGTACACGCTGGCCCAGCGATGTATTGGGTCAGGTCTATTACCTTCATGTCAGACAGGGCTTGCTCTGTCATGGCGTGCCTCCTGCCCCCTGTAATGGTTGAGTCTATCTTCCAGGCTGCTGCTCACCTGGGTTGTATGAGAATAGTCCGAAGTTGATCTTTGCTACCAATTCGCCCCGCTGGTTGAATATATCCGAGGCTGTGTTGTAGAAGGCCCCATATCCAATCCTTGTCTGCCGGGGCCTTACATTGACCAGCCTTCTGCCTTTCAGGTTAAGCCTATCGCCAACGCACGCTGGCTCAAAGAACTCTATCTCCAGGTCTGTAACTATGCCTTGTCTGGTGGGAGGCGTAGGCAGCGGTTTTCCAGCGGGCTGGAAGCTGCCAAGCCGCGCCGACTGGTCCTTGTTCATATCCTTGGCAAAGCGGGTGGCATCCCCGGGCCGCCAGAAGCCCTTGTATGACCAGGTCTGCCGGAGCCCGCTCCAGGGCGCTACAATGTTTTTATAACCAGCCTTCTTGGCGGCTGACCTGTTCCAATAAATAGGGTTGCTTATCTCCCACGGTTCGCAGTAGCGTGCCACGGCCGTAACCTCTATGGCCTCATCGGCAACGTGGTCCTCTACTCCTCCAAAGTCCTGCCCAATGGCGGCTATGGCGTCTTCCCAGGTGTACTGTCGCGATTGTGTCATGCTTATCTCCTCCTGGTTTAGTGGTTATGCAAACCAATCCCCATGCCCACGGGGCGTTTGAGGACACAGTATAACTCTTTGGTGGGAGAAGTGGGAGTACGTAAGCTGGCCAGACACACGGGTTGACACAAACTGGAGCCGACTATATATTGCACTCATAGTTGACCCTTGCCACGGCAGGTGGTGGAAGCTTGAATGCGCTAGATGCGATTGTAGTGGTCGGGCTGGTTACAGGGCCGCGCCGAGCGATTGGGAGGGGAATACGATGGACTTCAGCACGACCAAGTACACAGAGGAGCAGGAGGCGTTCCGGGTTGTGGTGCGGGAGTGGATGGAGGAAAACGCTCCGCTGGAGCTGAGCGTGCCAGAGGATGGCAGGGCTCTGGACACGGACACTCAACAGTTGGTCCGGAAGTTCCGGCGTAAGCTGGGAGCGAAGGGGTGGATTGCGCCTTCCTGGCCTAGGCATCTGGGTGGAGCTGGCCTTAGCCCTAGCATGGAGGTCATCATACAGGAAGAGTTTCGACGCATGAAGCTGCCTGCCATCGGCGATAACCGTCGCCATATCAATACGATACTGGTGTGGGGTACCGAGGAGCAGAAACGCAGATGGGTCATCCCCGCTCTACGCGGCGAGTTGTTGACCTGGCAGAACTTTGGCGAGCCGGGGGCAGGCGCTGACATAGCAGGAATCAATACCCGGGCGAAAGCTCACGGCGATGACTATTTGATCAATGGCACCAAGGCAATGATAACCGGGCGCTTCGACCCAGATTTCCTGCTCACCCTGGCGGTGACCGACCCAGACCGACCACGCCATTACAACCTGGGCGTATTCATGGTTGATGCTCGCTCGCCCGGTGTCACCATAGGCGGCCCAACCCTTCTTGTGGGAAGCGAGCGCAACATTTACCTGGATAACGTCCTTGTCCCTGGGGACTGCCTCATAGGTGGGCTGTACCAGGGGTGGGAGATTTGTCAGACCATTTTGCAGCAAGAGCGTGGTGAGGTTTCATTCCGAATCACCGAGAGCGGGACTATTGATAGCATTCAGGAGTACCTCAGGAAAGAGAGGGGATCCTAACAACAAGGAAGAGGTGAACAGACCAAGTTGGACTTTGAGTACCGCTATAGTGATGAACAGGAGCAGTTTCGCCAGGAGGTAAGCGCCTGGCTGAATGCCAACCTGCCCGAGGGATTGGCTGCTGCTGGGGGAACCCCCAGGCTGGACTCCCTTGGATGGGAGCAGTGTCAGAGCTTTCGGCGCAGGCTGGGCGAAAAAGGTTGGCTGGCGCTCAGTACAGACCTGGCGCTGGTCTTTCTGGAGGAACTGGGGAAGAAGAGATTAGGCTGGCTGCTGGACGACGGCTCTTCGGCCATTCAAGCTGCCATTCACCGGTGGGGCACAGAGGACCAGAAGAACAGCTACCTGCCCCTGCTTGCTGACGGAGGGGCCAACGTCTGGCGTTTCTTCGCTGAGCCTGGGGTGCGGCTGGACATTGGCAATCTGGGCATCCGGGCATCTCGTGAGGGCGACTATATCATTCTGGACGGCAAGGATTCCTTTGCCGGACAGGGACTTTGGCCTGACTACCTGTGGACCATTGTCGTAATCAATCCGGATTTCCCCCCGCACAGGGCTACCGCTGCCTTCCTGGTCCCCAGCGGGCTAAAGGGAATCACAATCCAGACGCCCAGAACACTGGTCCCCGGGCAGACTCACCAGGTCACATTCGATCATGTGGTTGTGTTTCCGGATGCCCTGTTGGGGGAGGAAGGAAACGGATGGAATGTAATGCAATCGGCATTGCAGGCGCCGCAGACAATCCAATATCCAGTTGCTGAAGATGCAGAGGTGGGTGATCTTCTTCAGTATGCCAAGGATACGGCCAGGGATGGGGTCAGCCTGGGTAAGGACCTGGTGCTCCAGCAGCTTCTGGTGGAGGCGCACATCAACAGCCGGATAACACGCCTGTTCAAGATGAGAAATGCCTGGTTGGCTTCCACGGGGCAGACAATCACCTATGAACTGGCCCAGACCGCCCTGTGGGAAAAGCAGATGTCCATGCGTCTTTCGCGCATTGTGCGGGATGTAATGGGTATGTATGCGCTCTTGGACCCTCAAGATCCCAGGGCGGCAGCAAAGGGAGAGTTCGAGTTCCAGCAGCGAGTTAGCCTGGCTACCCAGAACCCATCGGCTGTGGCCGAACCGTACGCCGTGGCCATAGCGGATGCCCTGGGCCTTGGCAAGGGTAAGGAAAGCGGGTAGAAAATCGAATCTCCTGGTTCCCCCGCTGGTGCATCTGGTTCCGGTGATGTATAATCCCGCCCAGACGGTGAGGATGGATGGCAAGCGACAAACTGGTTTGTCGTGGTCTAGTAGAGGAAAGAGTTAGTTTAAGGAGGAATCTATGGATCTGTCTTTGTCCCCGACTCAGGTTCAGCTCAAGAGCTCGGCTACCGAGTTCCTGACGGCAGAGCTTCCCAAGGAGCGTGTGCGGGAGATTGACGAAAGCCCCACGGGGTTCGACGCGGACCTGTGGAGGAAGATGGTTGACTTGGGTTGGACAGGCATGGCTATCCCAGAAGCGTATGGTGGCGTAGGACTCACCAATACAGATTTTGGTGTTGTTGCCGAGACGCTGGGATACTACGCCTCTGGCAGCCCTCTGTTGGATTCCGCTGTCCTAAGCGCCAACGCTATCCTTGAGGCTGGCAGCGAAGCGCAGAAGAAGGAGTTCCTGACGGCGATTGCCAATGGGCAGCAGATCTTTACCACCGCCATTACGGAGCCGGAGTACGGCTGGGGTCCCAGCTTCATAAAGATGGGAGCCGCCCATAGTGGCCGGCACTACGTCCTCAACGGCACCAAGCTTTTTATCCCCTGGGCCCACGTGGCGGACCAGATCATAGTGGCTGCCCGCACCTCTGAGGGAGCAACGCCTGAAGAAGGCATCTCTCTTTTTGTGGTGGACAAGAATGCGAAGGGCGTTTCCACCCGACTGATGCAGGGGTTCATTGGGGACAAGGTGTGCGAGGTGAACTTCAATAACGTTGAGGTGCCTGCTTCCCATATGCTTGGGACTGCGGGACATGCGTGGCCCGCTCTTGAGCGCTCCATGGACAAGGCAACCGCCATCCTATCTACCTACATGGCGGGAGGCGCCTGGAAGGCATACGAAATGTGCCGGGACTATAGCCAGGTACGCATAGCCTTTGGAATGCCCATCGGGACATTCCAGTATGTTCAGGGGAACGTCATCATTGCGCTGACGGAATCGGATGCCTGCAAGTGGACGGCCTATGAGGCCCTCTGGATGCTGGATACGGACCGCAAGGAAACACAGATAGGAGTGTCCACGGCCAAGGCTGTAGCTAGCGATAGCTTCTGGAAGGCTTGCGATGCCTCCCACGACGTCCACGGCGGCATTGGCATTGACATTACATTTGGGCTTACCCACTACACCAAGCGGGCGCGCACTTTCCAGCACTACCTGGGAGACGCAAGGTATCACAGGGCCAGAATGGCCCGGCTCATGGAGCTCTAGAGCGCCACGAAGCTAGTAAGGAAGTGAGGGGCCACAGATGCGGCCCCTCACTTTTTTCATCATGAAAGTACGCGCCACTATCACCCGGATTGTCCAGGAAACCCCATTGGTCAAGTCTTTTCTGCTAGACCTGGGAAGTGCTGACTTCTCATTCCTGCCGGGTCAGTGGGTAGACTTTTACATAGCCACCGGCGGGTCCATGCAGGTAGGTGGTTTCTCAATCACATCCTCTCCGCTTCAACGTGGCAGCATTGAGATAGCTGTGAAAAAGATACCTTCTGGTGTGCCATCTGTCTACCTGCACGAGCGAGCCAGGGTGGGGGACTCGTTTATGATCGAAGGTGGATCCGGGGAGTTCTATTACCAGCGGGATATGGGCAGCAGTGTGGTGCTTATTGCTGGGGGCATTGGCATAACGCCTCTTATGAGCATCTTGAGGTACATTGATGAGGCGCACCCAGATGTGGAGGCCACGCTTCTTTACAGCGCCAAGGCACCATCGGAGCTGCTGTTCTGGGAGGCATTGCGGGCTATGGCCGAGCGCAATCCGCGTGTGCGGTGCGCCCTTACTGTGACCCAGCCCGGCGGTGAGCCGTGGCAAGGCCGCAGGGGGAGGATTGACCGGGCCATGCTGAAGGAGCTCATGCCTGGTAAAGAGTCGCTATTCTACGTGTGCGGGCCAATGCTAATGCTGGAGGATGTATCGGAAGCACTGGTTGGCCTGGGGGTGACCTCCCCATGCATCAGGACAGAGCGGTGGTGGTAATGGCGTCTACAAAAC
>SHYF01000120.1 GCA_009692985.1 Dehalococcoidia bacterium | reverse complement strand
GCCATTCGTGGCGACTACTTTGGCAGGAAGAATTTCGCGACTATTCTGGGGACATCCCAGCTGGTACTGAACCTTCTCACCATGGGGCTCCCTCTCTTGGCCGGCTATCTCTACGACGTATTGGGCAGCTACACCGTACCATTCCTGGGCCTGGCGGTGCTGAATCTCCTGGGAGCTGTGGCTATCCTACCCACGCGAAAGCCTGCCCTGCCCACACGTTAATTACCTTCGGAAAGTTCGACTTCACCGCGATTCTCGCTCTTCGGTCGCAGATCAGGATGCGCGGCCCATAGCTTATTGCCTCATGTCATTCAGAGAGATGAGGGAACACCGTCCCAGATGGCCGCGCCCCTATTCGCAAACTCATCGAGGCTCTCGCAATGACAATTCCATCACGCGCTCTCAGAGTGACCTGCCGTGCAGTCCTGGGCAAGCTCAGGCAGCCTCATCCTTGCGTCCCTTGATATAGACCATATCGTAGAGCACCCCGGCGATGAGTCCCCCAATAATCGGCCCCACCCAGTAGACCCAGTGGTCTGCCCACATACCCGTAGCTAGCGCCGGGCCAAAGCTGCGTGCTGGGTTCATGGAAGCACCTGTCAGGGGTACTCCGATAAAGTGGGCTATCAGCACTGTGATGCCGATAGCAAAGGGAGCTAAATGAGCCGGGCCTTTGGGGTCAACGGCAGTGGCGAAGATGACAAACACCAGGGCAAAGGTAAGGACTATCTCCACCACTAATCCTGGCCCTACATCTATGCTTAGAGCGTTGCCTCCCAACGCACCCTCAGCAGCATTGGGGACCACGGCAGCCAGCAGCAAGGCCCCGAGTGCCGCGCCTAGGAGTTGGGCCACCACGTACATGCAACCTTTGACCATGCCCATCTTTCGCGTCACCACCGCCGTGATTGTAACGGCAGGATTGATGTGGCCGCCGGAAACGCGGGCTATGGCAGCCACCAGGACAGCGATTGCCAGACCGTGGGCTAGGGCTATGGCCGTCAGGCGCGCGACTGTCAGTTCACCACCCCCCACCAACATGCTTGTGCCCACCACTGCACCAGGGCCGATGAATACAAACAAAAACAGTCCCATGAACTCTGCCAGGGTAGCTTGCCACGCTCTACGGTCCTTCAGGTCACCCAGGGATAAGAAATCCGTCATCTCTACACCTCCTGTACACTATGGTCACCTCAGAAACATTGGGGCTATATCAAGCTAGGTTTTGGGTTGGAGGCATAAAAACGCCCCAACGCCTAGAACCTTTTCCAAGATCGAGGCGGCCAGTATCGGAGCCAGACCCTCCCTACTAAGTCGCCACGCCTAACCGGACCAAAAGCACGGCTGTCCCGACTATTCTGCCTCTGGTCCCCCAACACAAGATACTCGTCCTGGTCCAGCAACCACTGGCGAGGAGCGGGCGTCTCAGCTTTTTCTCTGCCCGCTGCGTACTGCTCGTCCAAAAGGCTTTCATTGGCAAATACGCGCCCCATTTCCATACGCACGTGCTCTCCTGGCAGGCCAACTACGCGCTTTACACAGTGGACCCCAGGCTGCCCGGGGTCGCGGAGGACCACCACATCGCCGCGGGCGGGAAGCCGGACACGGTACGCTCCGCGGGCCACCAGCAACTGCTGGCGGCTGGACAGGGTAGGCTGCATGCTATCGCCTTCCACCGTGAAGCGCGCCGAAGAGAGCCATCGCCTCCTTCCGCCTGAGCGGGGCCACCCGTCAATGGGCAAAGCAGGCCCATCTTGCGGATTCGCCTTGGGGGTAGCCGTGGCATGTCCTTCCGACTCCATGCGCACCATTGTAGTCAGTGGCCTTGTGGATATCAACTACAGCCCTGAAAGGTTGTTGGAAAAAGTGAGTCCAGAGGGGCGAAGCCCCTTTGGTGGGGGTCTGGGGGTATCCCCCAGATATCTCTTCCACCCCCCTTCCTGGCCAGAGCCTGTCCTTGAGCGTAGCGAAGGAAAGGGGGCCAGGGGGATGGTCGAAGAGGTTTTGCATCAGCCTGCTGAGAGCAGGTTGATGGTTTCGTTGTTTTCAGGTAAACTTTTGTTAGCATGAAATCCATACTAACTCAGGAGGAACGTATGCCTTTAGCAGAAAGTGTCCTTGGATTCGCGCGCCGCGTGTTTGCCACCCAGGTTGCCCACGCCCACTGTGACATCCCATGTGGCATCTACGACCCACACCTTGCGCAGCTTGCGGCGCTCACTACCATTCGGATGAACCAGCTCATAGCCGGCCTGGCTGTACCAAGCCACACGGCAACGCCCCAGGAGCAGGCCGCCTACGCAGCCGCCGTTGGCCGTTACGTGGCGGTCAAGGAGGAACATGCCGAGTTGTGCAAGAAGGAGCTGCGTGTCTTGTGGGGCGACTACTTCCGGCCTGAGCACGTCCAGCAGCACCCAGGCATCCACGAGCAGTTCTTCAATGCCATGAAGCTTGCCTCCAAGGTAAGGCAGAGCAACGACATGCAGGCAGCCCAGGACCTGCTGAAGGCCGTTCAGGGCATCGCCGAGATCTTCTGGCAGACCAAAGGCGCCAAGACCACGCACCAGCCGTCTCGCCAGGGAGTGGTAGCGGGGGAGTTGGTCTATCCTGCCTAGGCTGACTGCGGTTATCCGCTAAGTCACGTAGGTTGGGATAATGCTGGGGTTCCGGTGTCATTCTGAGTCCCGATTTATCGGGACTCAGAATCTAAAGCGTTGGGTTTACCAAGGCAGGCCCCAGTGATGGTTTGTCCCCCTGGATCGGCGAGGACTCAGGTGGGGGTGAACTGTAAGGTCGTGACCTGGCTCCCCCCATCCTAACCTTCCCTCGCAATGGGGGAAGGGGGAAATACCTGCAGCCCCTCAGGATGACATGGATAGGTGCGTGGGTTCTTGCGGGATAATCGCCAAACTTAGTCCGCGGACACATCGGCATGTCATACAAACCCGCGTAACTCTATGGCCCGGGCCACCCGGCTTATGCCTATGGAAAAGGCGGCTTCACGGTAGCTGATGTTGTCCCGCTTCGCCGTCTCTACCACACCTTGAGTGGCCTGTTTCATGAAGACAGCCAGCTCCTGGTTTACACGGTCTTCGTCCCAGCGGAACTCCTGGATGTTTTGCGCCCATTCGAAGTAGGACACCACTACGCCACCGGCGTTGACCAGGATGTCTGGGATGAGGACTATTCCACGCTCTTGCAAGACCAGGTCGGCGGCGGGAGTGGTGGGATGGTTCGCGGCCTCGGCTACCACCTTGGCCTTGATGCGGCGGGCATTATCCGCGCGAATGACGTTTTCGACGGCGGCTGGGATCAGGATGTCGCATGGCAGCTCCAGCAGCTCCGTGCCTCCTACGGCATCAGCGTTGGCAAAACCGACCACTGAGCCGTGGCTCAGGGAGTACGCCAGGACATCCTGCACGTTCAAACCGCGTGGGTTGTAGATACCGCCGTTTATGTCGCTGATGCCCACCACAATGCAGCCCAGGTCGCCGATCAGTCGTGCAGCCCAGGAACCCACCTGCCCGAAGCCCTGTACCACGACCTTGGTTCCCTGGATGGGGAAGTGAGTCAGGCTGGCCCATTCCTCCAGGCAATAGACCAGCCCCCGCCCTGGCGCGGCCTCTCTTCCGTAGGAGCCGCCCAGCTCTACCGGCTTGCCGGTAACAATGCCGGGCGTGTAGCCGTGGAGTTGGCCGTAGGCGTCCATCATCCAGGCCATGGTCTGGGCGTTTGTGCCCAGGTCTGGAGCGGGGATGTCCCGCGTTGCCCCTAGGACGTGAGCAATGTTCTGGATGTAGCGACGGGTAAGGCGGTTAAGCTCAGATTGGCTGAGGCTACCGGGGTCACAGACCACTCCACCTTTGGCCCCGCCGAAGGGGATATTGGCTACGGCTGTCTTCCAGGTCATGAGCGAAGCCAGGGCACGGACCTCGTCCAGTTCAGCCTTGGGGTGATATCGTATGCCGCCCTTGTAAGGGCCGCGAGCACCGTTGTGCTGGACACGGTAGCCTGTGAACACCTTGACCTTGCCATTGTCCAGGCGCACCGGAATCGAGACTGTAAGCTCGCGCCACGGGTGGCGCATGAGCTCCTGGAGCTCCTCGTTGATTCCCAAACGCCGTGCGCTCTGGTCGAAAAACCAGTTTACCGCTTCAAAGGAGCTCATTTCATCGGTGGGTGCGACTGGTGTCATGCGTTATCCTTTCAGGGCTTCCTTGGCCGCAGTCAGAGTCTGCTGGATGTCCTCCTCCGTGTGAGCCAGGGACACAAAGGCGGCCTCAAACTGGGAGGGGGCCAGGTATATCCCGCGCTCCAGCATACTGTGGAAGAAGCGGCCATAGGCTTTGGTGTCCGCCCTCTGGACATCGGCGTAGGATGCGATGGGACCGGCGCAGAAGAACGCCGTGAGCATGGAGCCGACCCTGTTGACCGTCGCGGGCACCTTGGCCTCATGCGCCGCCTCGGTCAGGCCATTTGCAAGAAGCGCGCCTATCCGTTCCAGCCTCTTGTAGGTGTCCGGCTGTTGCAATGCCTTTAGCGCGGCGATGCCAGCCGCCACGGCCAGGGGATTGCCCGAAAGCGTCCCCGCCTGGTACATAGGCCCCAGGGGTGCCACAACCTCCATAATCTCCCGCCGGCCTCCATAGGCACCCACGGGCAGGCCACCGCCTATCACCTTGCCCAGGCATGTGATGTCCGGCGTGACGCCGTAGAGGGCCTGAGCGCCGCCATAGGCCACCCGAAAGCCGGTGATAACCTCATCGAAAATCAGCATGGCGTTGTTCTCTTGGGTAATGCGCTTCAGGGCGGCCAGGAACCCCTGCGCGGGAGGCACCACGCCCATGTTACCCGCTACAGGCTCAACGATGACACAAGCTATCTGGCTAGCGTACTCATCAAACAGACGCTCCACGGATGGAACGTCATTGTATTGCGCCACCAGTGTCTCCCTGGCGTAGGCCGCGGGAACGCCGGCGGAGTCGGGTATGCCGTGGGTTGCGGCCCCTGACCCTGCCTGCACCAGAAGGCCATCGGCGTGGCCGTGGTAGCAACCGGCAAACTTGACCACCTTGGAGCGTCCCGTATAGGCGCGGGCCAGCCGCAGGGCGCTCATGGCTGCCTCCGTGCCGGAGCTGACAAGGCGCACCATCTCCATGGAAGGCACGGCCTCGTGGATGAGCCGCGCCAGCTCCACCTCTCCCGCCGTGGGCGCGCCGAAGGATGTGCCAAGAGCCGCTGCTTGCTGCACCGCCGCAACGATGTCCGGATAGGCGTGTCCCAGGATCAGCGGCCCCCAGGAGCCTACGTAGTCTATGTACTGGTTGCCGTCCACGTCCCAGATGCGTGTTCCAAGACCCTTCTGGACGAACAGTGGTTGGCCGCCCACGGCGCGGAAGGAGCGTACAGGGCTGTTCACCCCGCCCGGGATG
>SHYF01000119.1 GCA_009692985.1 Dehalococcoidia bacterium | reverse complement strand
GGGACAGTGGGATGGTCGAAGGCGTTGTTATCAGCCTGCTACTGCACCGTATACCACTCCTGCTCCCTGGTAAGGCGCAGGAACTCTTGCAATAGTTGCGGGCTGGAAGCCACCAGGCCAGTGCTATCCAGGCTGGCAGGCCCTCGGCTCTTGCGATCCACCACCTGGCCTCCGGCCTCTTCCACCATCACCAGTCCAGCCGCCACGTCCCAAGGCGCTAGCGTGTGGTGAAAGTAGATGTCAACGCGTCCGGCGGCGGCGTAGGCCAGCCCCAGGCAGGAGGAGCCCATGACGCGCATTGACTGCATCCCAGGCCACAACGACTGCACCATCTTTAGAGCGCTAAGCGCCCTGGCATCCATGCCGCCTATATCGAATCCAACTATGCACTGGGCCACTGATGCGCGCCGGCTCACGGATACGGGCCTGCCGTTGAGAAAAGCTCCTTGACCCTTGGCAGCCTGGAACGTCTCGTCGCGCATTGGGTCATGGGTCACGCCCAGAAGCACATCAGGGCCATATGCCAGGGCTATGGAGACTGCAAAGTGAGGCACGTTCGCAGCATAGTTGCGGGTGCCGTCCACCGGGTCAACAATCCAGCGAAGTCCCCCAGGGTTGCCCGTGGCACCCAGCTCTTCGCCCAGGTAGCTGATGTCAGGGAACTCACTGGCCAGGGCATCCCTGATGAACCTTTCCGCCAGCAGGTCCACGTCCGTGACCAGGCTGGCGTTGTCCTTGTATGACACCTCTTTGGCAGTGTGGAACCGGCCCTTGACCAACTCACCTGCCCCACGAGCCGTGGCTAAGGCCACTTCCAGGGCAGGACGGCCAGACAGGGAAAGTGGCGGCTGCATCAATGTTGCTCCTTTGTCGGCCCTTGCGGCTTGGGGATGGTGAAGCGTAAGAGCAAGATGGGCATCCCATTATAGGATGCCCATCTCAGTTGGGTCAGCTACCGAAACGAGACCTATGCCTCTGCTTCAACCTTGTTCCGCAGCACGCCAACGCCCGATATCTCCACCTCAACAACGTCTCCAGGGTGAATGTCTCCAGGCGATCCAGGCGTGCCAGTGTATATGGCGTCGCCGGGTTCAAGGGTTATGGCGCTGCTGATGAACTCTATGATGTCGGCAACACCATGGACCAGGTCTCCTGTTGATTGCTCCTGCACCACCTTTCCGTTTATGCGGCAGACAAGCTGCATCTTGGTGGAGTCCAAGTCCGTGGCTATGAGGGGCCCCATAGGAGAAAAGGTGTCCGAGGACTTGGCGCGCCACCATTGGAGGTCATGCTGCTGCCAGTCGCGGGCTGAAACGTCATTCCCGCAGGTATATCCGAGAACATAGCTTAGCGCGTCTGCCTTTTTGACGTTCTTGGCCCGCTTGCCAATGATGAACACCATCTCAGCTTCGGGCTGCATGTGCACCTTCTCGTGGAGGGCTGTCTTGGGAATGCGAATCGCCTCTTCGGTGCCTATGACCGAGGTGGGCGTCTTGTAGAATCCTTCGGGCACCTTGGGCGCCTCTCTGGTCCCCAGGTGGCTCTTGTAGTTCAGCCCTATGGCCACTATCTTCCCGGGCACGATAGGCGACAGGAGCTTCACCGCCGACAACTTGTGCGTCTGGTTAGTCACCTTGTAGGGGCCGTATGGCGGTGCCGTTATCTCACGGACTATGTCGCCACCTAAGACGCCATAGGCCACATGGGTGCCAACCTGGAACCTGACATATCTCATGATGCGCCTCCTATGGGATTCTGGTATATTTCCAAATGCAACCAGCATGGGCCAAAACCCTGCGCTGGGTAAGTTAGCACGTCGGGCGGCCAATGTAAACAAACCCACGGCTCCGTTTGCTTTTGGTTTGCAACCAGGCAGTCGCTACAAAACCCGGCCGTAGAGCCCATTTGGCGTCGACGTTTACAATATCACTCCCACTGACTACAATCGCCGTATTGTTTCTTTGACGAAGTAGGCCGTGTCTGCCTTTAAAACCCACCATGCTTGATATAGACCTAATCCGACGTAACCCAGAGCTGGTGCGCCAGGCGCTGCGCAACCGTGGCGAGGAGGCCGCATTGGAACCGATCCTAGAGCTGGACTCCCAACGCCGCCTGCTCATCCACGAAGGTGACCAGCTCCGCGCACGTCGCAACGAAGTGAGTCGCGAAATTGGCCGCGGCGGAGAGGGTAAGACGACACTGATCCAGGAGATGCGCAAGGTAGGTGAGCGCATCAAAGCCCTGGAGGAGGCTGAGAAGGCACTGGAAGAGCAGTTGGCGGCCCTGCTCCTAACTCTGCCCAACATACCCCGCGATGACGTGCCTGTGGGGCCGGACTCCAGCGCCAACGTAGTAGTCCGGACGTGGGGAGAGCCTCGCGCTTACGACTTCCAGCCCAAGGCCCACTGGGACCTGAACGAAAGCCTGCGCATCATAGACTTCCAGCGGGGGGCCAAGCTGTCGGGCGCACGATTCTACGTGCTGCGGAATGCAGGCGCCCGGCTCCAACGTTCCCTAATATCCTGGATGCTGGACATGCACACCAGGGAGCACGGATACACGGAGGTGTATACGCCAACCCTGGTGCGCCGGGAGGTGATGCAAGGCAGCGGCAACCTGCCAAAATTCGCCGACAACCTGTACCACGACCAGGAGGACGACCTGTGGCTGATACCAACGGCGGAGGTGACACTTACGGGCCTGCACGGTGATGAGCTGCTGGAGCCGGGGAGTTTGCCTCTCAACTACGTGGCCTACTCCCCTTGCTTCCGCAGGGAGAAGGCAGCCGCTGGCCGCGATACGCGGGGCATAAAACGCGTCCACCAGTTCGACAAGGTGGAGATGTATAAGCTGGTGGAGCCGGAGCAGTCAGACCAGGAGTTGGAGCGTCTGGTCAGCAACGCCGAGGAGGTGCTGCGCCGCCTGAAGCTTGCGTACCGCGTGGTGCGGCTGTGCACCGGCGACCTGGGGTTCCCTTCCGCCAAGAGCTACGACCTGGAGGTGTGGGCGCCCGGCTGCCAGGAGTGGCTGGAGGTGAGTTCAAGCTCCAACTGCACGGACTTCCAGGCGCGCCGCTCCAACATACGGTTCCGGCGAGAGGCCAGGGGCGCTCCCCAGTTTGTGCACACACTCAACGGCTCTGGCGTGGCCCTGCCTAGGCTCATGATTGCTCTTTTGGAAACCTACCAGCAGGCCGATGGCAGCGTGGTTATCCCAGAGGCGCTGCGGCCCCACATGGGCATGGAAAAGATCAGTCCCACTGCCTAGCAGAGTGCCCAAGAACTCGTTCTACCATCCCCTAATCCCCTTCATGAGCCTTGTCTCACAAGTCCTTGACCTCACCCCCTGTATCCCCCTCTCCGACGCGGAGAGGGGGAGTTTTGAATCTGGGGGATGCCCCCAAACCCCATACAAGTCCCGATGTATCGGGACTTGTATCCTCCTGGGCTTTTGGCAAAAGCCATCCCCTCTTGCGCCTAATAAGGCACAAGCCCCCCTCTCAACATCAAACGTTGCCGAGATGCGCCTTCCAGGGCGTCGGACCTTTCCACCAAAGTCGAACCACTACCCTACGGTGGCACGCAGGTGTGACTCGATGACCTCTATGCCGTTTCGCACTGTGCTCAGGGTGTTGGCCACCTGCTGCTCCAGTTTGTACAGTGTCTCCTGAGCATACCTGTCAGCCTCGCCCCGGCGGTTGGAAGCATCGGTGTCCACCATGTCCAGTATTCGCTGTGCCTTCTGCTGAGCCTCTTCGACAATCTTGTCGGCGCGGCTCTTCGCCTCTTTCAGCATCTCATGATCGTCCAGCCGGCTGCGGAACTCCGTTTCCGCTGAGGAGCGGATACGCCGGGCCTCTCCCAGCGACTGGTTCAGGAGCTCCTCCCTTTTCTTCAGGATCCCCTGGGACTCCACGATGTCCTGAGGGACAGCAACGCGAAGCTGGTCCACCAGCTCCAGCAGCTTATCTGGATCAATGAGGGCTTTCTTGCCCATTGGGAGTTTTTTCCCTTCCGATGCCAATGTCTCTAGCTTATCAATAATTCCATGGATCTCCATGTGTGCCCCCTTTTATGGCTGACGCGGCCTATTGAGCTATGAGGTACTTCTCTTTTAGGGCGGCGGCTACGTGTTGTGGTACCAAATCCTTGATGTCGCCCCCGTATCGGGCCACCTCCTTTATTAAGGACGAGCTTACAAACTGATACTCCAAACTAGTGTATAGAAAGATGGTGTCAATATTGGGCCGAAGCCTCCGGTTCATCATCACCATGGCAGCCTCGTAGTCCAGGTCGGTGATGCTGCGCAGTCCCCGTACCATGGCGGTAGCTCCCAGCTCGTGAGCGAAATCCACCGTAAGTCCGCCATATGATCTGACTTCCACGTTGGATGATTTCTGAACTGTCCTCTGCAAGAAGCGCATGCGCTCCTCCGTGGAGAAAAGCACCGTCTTTGAAGGCGTATCGAAAACACCTACAACCAGGCGGTCGAACATTGCAGCCGCCCGCTCCACAATGTCGATGTGTCCCTTGGTGACCGGGTCAAAGGT
Organism: Dehalococcoidia bacterium; assembly: GCA_009692985.1. Taxonomy (GTDB): domain Bacteria; phylum Chloroflexota; class Dehalococcoidia; order Lucifugimonadales; family SHYF01; genus SHYF01. The sequence continues at coordinate 920 of SHYF01000119.1, read as the reverse complement.
ACCTGCGTACACTGCCAGGATCATCTAGGCCTCCTCCATCCTGTACGAAGACAGCGCCGTGTCTCCGTAGCGCCTGTGGTCTTCCCTCATGAGCATTCCATACCGCTCCACTCCGTCGGCTCTGCTGCTGTGCTCCACCACCACTAGCCCACCCTTTTCCAACAAGCCAGGACGGTTCAACGCCTCCATAATGCTCTCCAGGCCGGACAGTTCATACGGAGGGTCCAGCAACACCAGATGGTACGGTCCCTCCAGGAATGTCACCGCTTGCTCAGCCTGCGTCCGGTGCACATGCCCACGATCCGCGAACCCTGCCTTTTCAAGGTTCCTTTCAATGGCGCTGCACAGTCTTTGGTCCCGTTCCACAAAGTCAACCCTCTCAGCTCCGCGGCTCAGCGCCTCGATCCCCAAAGCTCCTGTACCTGCGAATAGGTCCAGCACCACTGCCCCAGGCAACTCCTGCGCCAGAATCTGGAACAATGCACCCCGCACCCGGTCTGAGGTGGGACGCACCCGCAGGCCCGATGGCACCTCCAGGCGAATCCCACGGGCCACACCTCCCGTTATGCGCATACACTTCTATGTCTACCAGAGTCATAGGCCTGTCACATAAGAACGGCTACGACGATATACACTTTTTAGATAAATGTCAATCATTTGCTTAGAACTTATCTAAGGTTTTGGCCATGATCACCAGGCAAAATGTTCCCCCGCGAGCCATGCCATGCTCCGTTCCAATGCTCATGCTACCTGAGAGTTTCTCCCTTGCTTCATAACTTAGCACACACGCTTTACAATCCCAATCGTAATGCGGTAGACTAACTTTGCTGGGGCGCTTGGGGGAAGAATCCCCCTCGCCCTGGCTTGTTGTTTATCTCCACGGTGGAGAGGCGGAATTATGACGCAACGGGAAACATTTC
>SHYF01000118.1 GCA_009692985.1 Dehalococcoidia bacterium | reverse complement strand
GGTGCTTGGTTAGAGATTTCGACGAACTGCACGTCCGCAGGGAGACCCGCCTTCAAGCTCTTCAGCTTGTCGGTTACAGCATTGGACACCTCAACCGTGTTGGCATCCGGCTGTTTCAGCACGCTGATGGCCAGGCTGGGCAGGCCGTTGGTCCTGGTGATGGTCTGGTCTGCGCCAGAACCAAGTGGGACGTCGGCGCTGAACACCCCGCGCACCTTGTTCAGCTCTGGCAGCACCTGCGCCGTCACCAGCGCATTGAGGTCGCTGATGCTCCTTTCGCCGAGCACGCTGATCTCCAGCACAGGAAACTCGTCAAGATTGATCCGCCCAACTCGCGGCGGCTGGACGCCCGCGGGTAGCTTTGCCTGACTCACGCGCTGGGCTATATCGCGCTCCATGGCCTTCATGTCTTTGCCGAAGGTGGCCTCAATCAGGACCAGGGACAGGCTGGGCGACGATGTGGATCTCACGGTTGTCACGTTTTCTGTGCCCGTCACAGCCTGCTCTAGGGGAATGGTCACGTCACGCAGCACCGTCTCGGAGTCGGCTTGCGGATAAACAGTGACCACTGTGATGAGCGGGAAGTCTATGTCAGGCAGCATCTCCAGGGGCAGCTTTGTGAGGCTGTATACCCCAGCCACCATCACCAACGCCATGAGGGCAATGGTTGCGATTCTGGCGCGGAGCGCAAGTCTGGTTAGCAAGGTGCGAAACTCCTTTTCAACAGGGCAAACCTACATTGTCGGCTCAGCGCGAAATGATTGTCAACAGCGACCGGATGGTCAGGAATCTAGGCGTTGATGCAGAGCGAGGGCCAGCATCGGTATGGCGATGCGCTCCTGCCGCATTGTGTCGCGGTCGCGGATGGTCACGGCGTTATCGTCAATGGTCTGGAAGTCCACCGTGATGCAGAGGGGCGTGCCAATCTCGTCCTGGCGGCGGTACCTGCGGCCTATGGACTGGGCGTCGTCGTACTGGCAGACGAAGTTGCTGCGCACCAGGTTGTAGACCTCGCGGGCCTTGGGCCCCAGCCGCTCGTTGCGGGACAGGGGCAGCACTGCGACTTTGACAGGCGCTAGGGCAGGATGGAGCTTGAGGACGACTCGTCTCTCTGACTTGCCATCTGCCGTAGGGACATCTTCTTCGTGGTAGGCGTCCAGCAGGAAGGCGAGGAGGGCGCGGTCCACGCCGGCGGAAGGCTCAATGACGTAGGGCGTGAAATGCTCTTTGGCCTCCTCGTCGAAGTAGGTCAGGTCCTTGCCACTGGCCTTGGTGTGGGCTTTGAGGTCGAAGTCCGTGCGGTTGGCGATGCCCTGGATCTCGCCCCAGCCCCACGGGAATGCGTACTCGATGTCCGCTGTGGCCTTGGAGTAGTGAGACAGCTCGTGGGCCTCATGCTGGCGGACGTGCAGGTGGTCCGGGGCGATGCCCAGGCCGGTGTACCAGGCCATGCAGTCCTGAATCCAGCGGCGGTGCCACTCGTCGTCGGTGCCGGGCTTGACGAAGAACTCGATCTCCATCTGTTCGAACTCGCGGGTGCGGAAAATGAAGTTGCCGACGGTGATCTCGTTGCGGAACGCCTTGCCTATCTGGGCGACGCCAAAGGGGAGCTTGCGGCGTGTGGTTGTGAGGACGTTATTGAAGTTGACGAATATGCCCTGGGCGGTCTCCGGGCGCAGGTATGTCTGTGCGGTGGCATTTTCTATGGGGCCGAGGAATGTCTTGAACATGAGGTTGAACTGGCGAGGCTGGGTTAGCTCGCCGCCGCAGTCGGGACAGGCTTTGGTGTCTATCTGGTCGGCGCGGAAGCGGTGGTGGCAGCTCTTGCACTCCACCAGCGGGTCGGAGAAGCCGGCCTCGTGGCCGGAGGCCGCCCACACCTGGCGCGCCATGAGGATGGAGGCGTCCAGGCCCACCATGTCGTCCCGCTGGTGGACGAAGGTGCGCCACCAAGCTTCCTTGACGTTGCGCTTTAGCTCCACGCCCAGGGGGCCGTAGTCCCAGGTGGATGCCAGGCCGCCGTATATCTCGCTGGACTGGAATATGAACCCCCGGCGCTTGGCCAGGGAGACGATTGTTTCCATATCAGGCATTTGTTGACGTGCTCCTGCGACCTCACCCCCTGTGTCCCCCTCTCCGCGTCGGAGAGGGGGATGGAAAGGAGGCTAGGGGACACCCCTAGAACTCCGGCAGAGAGGGCATTGCCCCTTCTGCACTCCCCCAGGGGCAGGGATCCTAATGACGATTCAAAGTGCAACAACGTTACCAGGAGTGGCACATGGAAGTCAAAGGGTGGGCCTGCTTCCTTTTCCACCTGTCCGTATGCCAGTATGTCAGTGTGCCCGCACCATGCCCAGTCGTCGTTTGACACTGGCTTGATGCCATCCTATGATTGCAATGGCCGTGCTAGACGGGGAGTTAGCGGTGCCCTGTACCCGCAATCCGCTTCAGCGGGGTTGAACTCCTCCCCTAGGTTCAGCTTCTGGCCTCTGTCTCCGAGAATGGCGTTGAGAGCTGGGCCCTGCGCGGCGGAAGACCGTTAACCCCGTCAGGTCCGGAAGGAAGCAGCGGTACGCGGACCCTTCCGAGCGCCGCAGGTCGTCTGGTTCGAGTCTCATCGGCAGATACGCCGTGGGGTCATAATCAAAGGGAGGTGCACGGCCAAGTTCTATTATGTGCGGTCATCCCCCTGGCCCCCTTCCTGAGCAGGAAGGGGGTGAGAGGTAAGTCCGAGGGGTACCCCCAGACCCCCGCCAGAAGGGCTCCGCCCCTCTGGACTCCCTAGCACCAGCAATCTGATAATGGCTTGAACTCATGGACTCACCCACCTCATCCTTCCCATCGGTGAAGGCCACGCTGGCCAGGCTTGGCCTATCGCCCCGCAAGGGGCTGGGCCAGCACTTCCTGGTAAGCACTGGAGCGGTCGCCGCCATCCTGCGGGCGGCTGAGATCGGGCCGGATGATATGGTGGTGGAGGTTGGCCCCGGCCTGGGCGTGATGACATTTGAGCTGGTGCAGAGGGCCAAGCGGGTGATTGCGGTGGAGCTGGACCAGGAGCTGGCCGTGGCCGTGGAGCGGGAATTGGGGACTGCGAAGCTCAAGATGGTCTGCGCCGACGCCCGAGAAGTTGACATAACGGAGCTGTCGGGCGGCGAGCCATACAAGTTGGTGGCCAACCTTCCTTACTACGCCGCCAGCCCTATCCTGCGTCGCTTCCTGGAGTCGCAGCATCCTCCCACGCGGGCCGTGATAATGGTGCAGCGGGAGGTGGCCAGGAACATGGCGGCCCAGCCCGGTGATATGTCACTGATGTCTGTGGGGATACAGCTCTATGGAAGACCGCGTATAGTGAAAAATGTCCCTCCAGCGTCATTCTATCCGCCGCCCAATGTGACATCCGCCATAGTGCGCATAGATGTGTACCCCAGGCCGGCCCTGGCGTTGGACGACACGGAATCGTTCTTCAAAGTGGTGCGGGCCGGGTTCAGCGCGCCTCGCAAGCAGTTGCGCAACACTCTGGCCCAGGGGCTGGTGATCCGTGCGGAGGAGGCACTGGCGCTGCTGGAGATGGCGGGCGTTGACCCCAGCCGCCGGCCCGCGACGCTGAGCCTTGAGGAGTGGGGGGCGTTGTACCGCTCCGTGCAAGAAAGAGGCACATATACTGGTTCTGGTAGTGGTTCGATAAGCTCACCACGAACGGAATGAAATCCCGCTCATCCTGAGCCTGTCCAAGTCGAACGGGCGGGAGTGTTGGAAGAGAGACGCATCTATGCTGGTTCTGGCCCACGCCAAGATTAATCTGAGCTTGGAGGTCCTCGGCCGACGGCCCGACGGCTACCACGAGGTTGTTACTGTGTTCCATACCATTGGCCTGGCCGACCGCCTGACTTTCGAGCCGTCGGACTCCCTGGTTTTGCACTGCGACGCTGCGGGTCTGTCCAACGAGCAGAACCTTGCGTGGCAGGCAGCCATCATGCTACAGCGAGAGACCAGGGCCTCGTCCAAGGGAGCGTCCATCACCCTGGAGAAGCGCGTTCCGGAAGCCGCCGGCCTGGGAGGAGGCAGCACCGATGCGGCAGCCACCCTGCTGGCCCTGAACAAGCTATGGGGACTCAAGCTCACAGCGGCGACTCTACGGAAGCTGGCGGTTGAGCTTGGCTCCGATGTCCCGTTTTTCATCAAAGGCGGGTGTGCCATTGGTACAGGCAGGGGTGAGGTGGTAAAATCACTGCCGGCCATGCCAGACTGGTGGGCAGTGGTTCTATGCCCCAACGTGCGCCTGCCCAACAAAACAGCGCGCCTTTATGCCATGCTGACGGAGGCCGACTTCACCGATGGCGCAGCTACCAGGGCGCTGGCCAGCCGGCTGCGCAAGGGCGTCGCCACCATAGCAGATGTGGCGGGGGCCACCAATGCCTTTGAGCGCGTTGTTGCCAAGGCTTTTCCTGGCTTGGCGAAGGGACGCCGGGCGCTGTTGAAGGCGGGCGCGCCTTTCGCCCGGCTAACGGGTACTGGGCCAACGTTGTTCGCTTTGGTGGAGCACCTAGAAGAGGGGAAGGCCATTCTGGGCCGGCTTGTGGCCGGCGGGCATGAGGCGTACCTGGCCAGTCTGCACCTAGCAAGTCAAGAAAGTTAACAAAAAAAGCACCGGCGCCTCATTCCTACGCCAGCACTGGGAACACGCGCACTCGTTTTGCATTCCGGGACGGCGAAGCTCCGCTTTATGAATGGTATAGGCACATGATAAACTGGCATCCGTCTTGCCGGCAGTCGCTGAGATTCAACTACGGAGGTAAGTGCCATGAGCCAAGCACGAGAGCGATTTAGGAACATTCTATCCAGGAACGCCTGCACCCCTGCCGCCCCCATCTTTGACCCTCTGTCCGCCCGCATTGCCGACATGATGGGATGGGAGGCCTGCAAAGTGGCCGGTTCCGTGGCGAAGGCGGCCAGCATGGCTGTTCCTGACAGCGTGCCGATCACGAACATATTGGACCTGGCAGACGTGTGCCGCCGTATCACCCGAGCCGCCAGTTTGCCGCTGGTAGCTGATGCCGACGACGGCGGCGTCACCCCGGTGAACGTCTTTCGTACAGTTAGAGAACTGGAGGCCGCAGGTGTTGCGGCCATCGAGATCGAGGACAACCTGGTTCCCGTGCGGCTGGACACTGCTGCTGGCCGACACTCCTTGATGATCCCCAAAGATGAGCAGGTAGGGAAGCTGAGGGCTGCGGTAGCCGCCCGTACCGATCCAACCACTGTCATTGTGGCCCGAACCACCGCCCTGCAGGAGCAATCGCTTGAGGAAACATTGGATCGCATCAGGGCGTACTCCCAGGCAGGGGTGGACGCCATCATGCTTCCAGGAGGGAGAGTCCCCATAAGTCGCGCTGACATCGAAGCCGTGCACCGCGCCACATCGCTGCCCATTCTTGTCACCACGTCACCGCCCATTCTCGGCCTATCTGGGGACATC
>SHYF01000117.1 GCA_009692985.1 Dehalococcoidia bacterium | reverse complement strand
CTCTCCCGCTTTAGGCAGCCTTGTCCCAAAAGTCCCTGACCTCACCCACTGTATCCCCCTCTCCGACGCGGAGAGGGGGATTATTGAATCTGGGGGACACCCCCAGACCCCCAGCGGGAACCGAGGTTCCCTGCGCCTTCCTGACTTTTGAGACAACGCCGCTTTAGGCGGGACAGGGGGAGAAAAAAGTTCTGAGGGACACCCCCATACCCCCTCTGGAGTCCCCTATTTCGCAGCTTATGAGTCGAGCATGACATGATAGGAGGGGAAAATGTACACGGATGTGCACCACTTGGTCATCGCGGTCAATGTGGACACCCTGAGGTATCCTACAGCAGCAGCACTCTTGACAGCAGCAGCGGTGCTCATTGGCACCTCCTATTCCAACTGCCAAGAGTCTAGCACTAATTCCGTGCTATGTCAAGCGTATACAGGCTCACCATGAGCGGAGTAATAGTCCCGTTCGCTCTGAGCGTGTCTAAGGGCGGCCGCGGGACATTCAGCCGGCTCCCAAGGCGGGCGTCAGCGCCCTGGCGCGGCCCATATTTCCTGCCGGAGCACACGAAGCTCCTCCGCAGTGGGCGGCGTGGTTATGTCAACTTTGGCAGGCATTATTGGCTTGAATCCTGTGTTCTTCAGGACTTCTTCTACAGTAATGCTTTCGTGAACCGACTTGAGCCGCATGGTGCCAGTGGACTTGTCAAAGTCCATTACGCAGAGGGGTGTCACCACCAGCCTGGGGCCCTCGGTAAGGATGCCGCGCTTTCGCCTGCCGTCGGGACCGTCAATGTTGCCAGCAATTGAGATAAAGTCCACGCGTTCCACGAAGTTGCGTGCGGTGTGGCTGTTTGGGTAGATGTAGAACCGCTGGACGGCGTCGGCGTAGGAGACATTGGGGACTCCCGGCCCCTTGAATTTGGGATGGTGGAAGTCGCCTCCCACGAAATGCAGGTTCATGTTCCCGAACTTGTCGTGCTGGATGCCGCTATGGAACATGAAGTCAAAGCCACGGGTGGAGCTGGCTATTAGCTCTCGGGAGTCTTCCATCGCCTCAACTCCCATCATCCCTCTGTATCCAGTGCCCCCGCCACTGGATAGGTTGGGGCAACGGGTAAGCTGGGCTAGCTTGATGGCTGCATCGCCCACTCGGTCTCCCGCACCAGTGCCTCCAGACTCACCGTCCTGAAGGTCGCGGCTTAGCACCACCGCCATCAGCTCTTCGATGGTGTAGTCAGAGGATTTTGGCATTGCAGCAGAACGTATTTGAGTCATTCTCTTCTCTCCTCAACTAGATTTACTCGGCAGCGCCAGCCGATGCGCCTCGTTGCAGCTCCCAGAGCCTTTTCGCCCCGCCAATCCGCTCCATGTAGTCAAAATTGGAACTCGGCCCTAGCACGTATTTGTCCAGGTATGCTTGGAACAGCTTTGTGTCGCCCTGGGCGTTGGATGCCGCTGCCTGCCAGTATTCTCTTAGATGATCCGTGTCAGGCGCATAACCCCCGGTGCATCCGGCGGGGTGAGCTCCATAAGGTATCTCAACCACCGCGGCCACGTAGCGGCATGGAATAGTGGTCTCTTCGGGATTCCTCAGTGTCTCCTCATAAGGAATTATCCTGTCAACGCTGACCAGTACGCGCTGCGATGCCTTGGCCACCAGGTGCGAGGACCCGCGGGAGCCGTCGCGGACGTTGCCGTATATGTCAGCCGCCGGCGCATGGATAATAGCCAGGTCAGGCCGTATGGCCTGGACAGCGTACAGGTCTTCCCCGCCAAAAGGAGGCGTGTACTTTTTCAGCAACGGGTGTACCTTGACCAGGTCCGTGCCTTTCATGCAAGCCAGAGGCATGTATGGTATGCCCAGGTCGGCGGCCATCAGACCTGCTAATGTAGACGGCTGGTCAATGCCATTGGCTACTATGGTCCCTGTCTCCGCCGCCTTGCGCCAGTTGGGCGCCATGCCGAACTGTAGGGCCGACACCATTGGGCAGAAGGTCTCCTTGACAGCCCCGACCGCCACAAGCATGTCCACATCATTAGCGTTTACTGGGCCTCCGAACAGGGAAAGATTTCGTATGCCCGCAGTGACGATTTGCCGCACCAGTGCATTCGGCCGGTTGCCATAGCCGTTCCCTCCTATGAGAAGTCTGCCGCCCTTGGACAAAGCGTCCTTCAAGAAGGCGGGCACATCTTCCATTTTTATTATCTTGGTCTTGCGTTCTGGCATTGCATTCTCCTTCCCGACTAGGTGGGTGATGAAAAACTCTTTCGACCATCCCCATTACCCCATTCCTGGCCAGGAATGGGGTTGAAAAGATATCTGGGGGACACCCCCAGTCCCCTGCCAAAGGGGCTCTGCCCCTCTGGACTCCTTTTTTTCAGTAGCCTGACTAGGCGGGTCTGGACACTCGCCTCTTTTCAACCTGTTTGGGTGGCGCACCACTCAGGAACCGTTCAAGGGCCGCCGATACTGACGGCTCCATCAACGTGGGAGCGTGTCCCACGTTTGGCACTGGGAGCAGCTCGCTCTTGGGCAAGGTAGCCACCATCCGGCGGGCCTGTTGCTCGGAAAGAACATCACTCTCGACGCCCCAGACCACCAGAGCAGGACAGTGAATTCGCTGTAGCACCGGCCAGAGGGATGGCCGAGGCGGTGGACCGCTCTGAACCCGCTGGCGAACCAGGGCGGGGTCATGTTTCCATGTCCAGGTTCCGTTAGGTAGCTGGCGGAACCCGTGAGAAATTGACTTGACATGCTCGGCTCGACTGAACTGGTCCAGACGCCATGCAGGCATTGAAGCCAGCAGGTACTCTACTGCCGCATCGAGGGATGGAAACGTTTCCGGACGGGCGCCTACCATCTACGTGATGCGGCTAGAGCCAGGTTCCTGCTCTGGCCCGATGTCATTGATGACCAGGCGCTCCAGCATTTCGGGATGGATTCCGGCGTAGGTCATTGCAATGATGTCACCCATTGATGTTCCTACCAGGACAAATCGCCTTAGCCCCATCTCTGCCACAACCCCATCCAGGTCGTTGGCGTAGTCGGTGTAGCCGTAATTACCATCGGGAGACCATGCGCTATCACCGTGGCCGCGAACGTCCGTGGCCACGACATGAAAGCGGTCGCGCAGTCGTAGGGCAAGAGGGTCAAAGCTATGGGCGTTGCCAGTGTAGCCGTGGACCAGCACCAACGGCGGCGCCTTTTCGTTTCCCCAGTCCAAATGGTGGAGGCGCAAGTTGTTCACGGTTAGGAACTTGCTCTTGGGTTGGACTGTGGTCGTCATGGTCGGTGCCTCGCGCATTTGGGGTTGAAAGTAGACGCATTATAGACCCTGGCTGAGAATCTCGCACTGCTTGTCAATGGCTTCTTCTCCCTCTATATTGAAAGACGCTTCTGCGAATCTAGATATAGGGGGGCCTATGGCAACACCGCTGGAAGGAATAACAGTTCTGGACTTGAGCCGTGGAGGTACTCCGCTGTCATGTTCCATGGTCCTGGGTGACCTGGGAGCAAAGGTGATAAATATCAGCGATCCTCATCAAAGAAGAAGGGGGCGGACTGACCAGGCATCACAGTTGGAAGAGAGGCGCAATGCTGCCTTTGACCCCCTTTTTAGAAACAAGGTCAGCGTGGAGCTCAACCTGAGACACCCCGAGGCGTTGAAGGCGCTCCACAAGCTAGCTGAAAAAGCTGACGTTTTTCTTGAAGCATTCAGCCCAGGCGTGACCACCAGGCTAGGTGTCGGCTACGGCACGTTGAAAGGAATGAACCCACGCCTTATCTACTGCTCCATCACCGGCTACGGCCAGGATGGGCCATACAGAGATGTAGGGGGACACGATATCGACTTCCTTGCCACCAGCGGGTCATTGGTGAACATCCAAGAGGGCGAGGACGGCTCGTTGACTTCAGTGAACCAGGTAGGCATCTTTACAACCCGCGGGGTGATGGCAGCGGTAGCCATATTGGCCGCTCTGCTGGCCAGGGAAAGGACAGGTCTGGGCCAATATGTGGACATAGCCATATCCGACGCTAGTCTCTACCTTCTGGCACCCATCCTCTCTCAATACTTGCAGCGAGGAGTACTCCCCAGCCGTGGCGAGCCTGACCTCTCGGGTAGAGTGCCCTATTATGCCCTGTACAAGGCTAAAGATGGCAAACTTCTCAGCCTGGCCTGTGGCGAGCCTCATATATACGACGCCCTTATGACGGCCGTGGGGAAAACAGAGTGGCTGGGTAAGCAGAGGGAACAGAGCCTGTATCCGGCAATGCGCACGTTCTTGAGGGAAACTTTCCAAAGCCGGCCCAGGGATGAGTGGTTCGACTCCCTGTCCTCAAAGGGAGTGTCTGTTGCCAAGGTCAATAGCCTCTCGGATGTGGTCACAGACCCACAGGTGGCACACCGAGACATGGTACCCACGGTAGGGTACCTGGGAACCGAGGCGGTGAGACATGTGGGAGTATGGCCCAAGTTCTCCCATACACCTGTGGCCGTCCCCAGCATGGGGGTGCCGCAAGGCAGCAACACCCTGGAGGTGTTGAAGGGTCTGGGATTTTCAGTAGAACAGCTGGATGTGATGCGTCGCGAGGGGGCAATCTAGCGGCTGTTTGGCCGCGCCGGGCGTGGCATGGAGAACCATCTTCCGGGGTCCCGCGCTGTTGGGACTCTTGCTCCTATTCTTCAGCAGACAGCTAGTGGCGGAGCCGACGTCCTCAGAGGCTGGCATCTGTGCGATGAAACCGGAAGTCAATCTCCAGGCGGATGCTATCTTCCACGCTCAGCACCGAGAACACCCTGGGGATAGTCATGTTGAAGTCTTGAAAGCGGAAGCTGGTAGTAGCTTGTCCGTTTATCTCCTGCTCGCCAAAAGACGCGCTCACCTCCCACGTGAGTGGCTTGGTGACCCCATGAATGGTCATATCGCCAACCACCTGGAACGTGGCTGTGCCACTCGTGGGTAGAGGCGACTGCAACCCCATCACCTTGCTGGGCACAAACTCCGCTAGGGGATACAGGAATGCCATTATGGTGGTCTGCCGTATGTACGAGTCGCGGCGGCTCTCGTCGCTTTGAAGAGTACGCAGGTCAACCACCAGTCTGGAGCCGGCTGCGACAATGGCGTTGTTGGCATTTAGAGTGATTTTGCCTTCCACCCGGTTGGTGGCTCCTACTGCATCGGTGGGTAGATTCAGTCGAGCCAGTTGCTCCTTTACTCTGTACCTGGCCTCTGTGCCCGTGGCTAATTCCAGCACAATCCGCCCTGGCTTGGATGCGGATGTCTGGCTTCCTGGAGTTGGAGTGACTTGGTCTTTGGGAGTGGCGTTCTGAGGCAAGGAGGTGGCTGTGGGAGTAGGCGTAGGCGACGTAGCCAAGCCAGGCGGGCCGGCCACCGGTGTCGTAGCGGCGCCGCTACTTGGTGGGAGAGCAGTCGCAGGCGACTCCTGACGGCACGCTGTAACTAAGAGTACAGCGGCGACCAATAAGAACATCCGCATGATGCGCATTTCGTATCCGCTTGAGT
>SHYF01000116.1 GCA_009692985.1 Dehalococcoidia bacterium | reverse complement strand
GCGGCACGCTGGGAGGTGTGCTGGGTGGCACCATCATGGCCCCATTGACCCAGGGGATCATCAACGGCCAAGGCTGGCGGGAGGCATGGTTGTTCTTCGGCATTATGGCCTTTTCTGTGGCAATCCTCCCTTGGCTCTTCCTGCGCCGGCTTCCCGAAGACTTGGGCCTTCTGCCAGACGGCGACGGCAGAGCCGAGGAGGAACGCCCATCCACGGATGCGCCTTCACGTCCGGCCCGGCGGCGCCAGGCAGAGTTCAACCTCACATTTGGAGAAGCGGTGCGCACCGCCCCTTTCTGGATCTTATGCCTGATGATGGCGGTAAGCCTTATGGCCACCACCGGAGTCACTTTTAACATGTCCCCCCACTTTACAGATGTGGGGATCTCCGAGGCGGCAGCGGCAGCAGCAATAAGCATATTCACGTTGTTTCAAGCGCCCAGCGTTTTTCTGTGGGGCTTCGTGGCCGACCGGCGGGGCGCGAAACAGGCGGTGATGGGGGTGTTGCTGACCCTAGCGGTGGGGACATGGCTCATTGCTCGCGCGCACTCTTCCGCATTTGCTTACCTGGGTTCTGCGGTCTTGGGCGCAGGTATGGGTGGCACCATGCTGGCTATGGACGTGGTGTGGGCCGACTTCTTTGGCCGCAAACACCTGGGCAATATCCGAGGCGCATCCATGGCGTTCCAGATGGTGGGCAATGCCAGCGGCTCCATCATTGCCGCCATGCTCTACGACTGGAAGGGAAGCTACGACTTGGCCTTCAAATTCATTATAGGAGCGTTGGTGGTATCGTGCCTTGTGCTAACGCTGGCCAGAAAACCCACGACCAAGGCCGATGTTGCAACTTGAGGGCAATCGAACTAACAGGCTGCTGAAAAGGGGAGTCCAGAGGGGCGTTGCCCCTCTGGAGGGGGACTGGGGGTACCCCCCAGATTTATTTTCTACCCCCTTCCTGGCAGGAAGGGGGTCAGGGGGATAGTCGAGAGGGTTTTTCAGCAACCTGCTAAGCCTTACTCCAGATCCCGAATGGCCTGGTCAACAGCTTGAAGCCCGTTGGAGTCCTGGTCGGCCAGCTTGTAGCATCGTTCCAGGTACAACTGGGCCAGACGTGGCCCATTTCCCGTGGACTTCTCGGCTGACTCAATGATGCGGTGAACGTGATACTCTTCCGGAAGATAACCCGCCAGGATGCGTATCTCTTTCTCCGCCTCCTCCAGGAGGCGAGCGTCCTTCACATCCACGGCGAACTGGAGCTTCCCAACCAGCTTAGTCAGATCCCCTAGCTTGTCCTTCTCGCCCATCAACGAAAAGAGCACCTCGTCCACGCTGAAGCCGGACTGTTCCGGCGCCGGCGCGCCTGGGGCATGTTGCGATTCGGCCCACTGTTGGCACAGTTTGGTGTAGCTCTGGACGGCGTCGTTGACCCTTTGCGCCGCTTCCAGGAAGTCGTTGGATGGCAGATCTCCTCCAAAAACAAGGTCGTCCCCGCGGAGCCGGGCCAGTTCCTCCAGGAACTGGCTGCCATCCGTCGCTTCGGGCACCGGCGGGATGGCGAAAGCCGAGAAGTCCTCTAGTCCCTGGGCCTTGACCTGGGAGGCCAGCACAGGGGGTATGTACTTGGCAAAATCCACCTTAAGGGGCAGTATCACCATGTACGTGGCCAGGATTTCATTGCCAGACCGGTAGTACAGGATGGCGTGGCCCCGGGGTTGAGCCTGGCTGCCCTGGTCGAAGATAAGATCCACTGCAACGCTCCCTCTCCACGTCGGTACCTTCCATGCTAGTCCCTTGGTGGAGCCTTGGCAAGGAGCCTGCCATGAACAGAGTAGGGGCGCAACTCCTTGCGCCCCTACTTTCCATCCCATTCCTGGCCAGTAATCGGATGATCCCCCCGCCACGTTGGGGTTCAGCAACCTGACAAAGCGCGCCCGAGAGCGTGTGCCAGTGTTATCGCACGGCTAATAGTAATCGCTCCCGCCGCTACTGGCTGGCGTGCTGCTTGGCGGTGTACCAGGCGCTGCCACAGTCACCGTGGCGTTCAGGGTGGGGTGAACCTGACAAGTATAAGAGAAGGCTCCCGTGGCGCTGAAGGTTTGGCTGTAAGACTGCCCGGCGTTAAGAGTAGGACTCTTCCAGCCACCGCTGTCAAATTTCCCGTCTTTCCCTGAGCCAACTACGTGGGCGACCGTGTCCCCGTTGACCCATGTCAGTGCGGTGCCGGCAGGTACTGTGATGTTCAGCAACGCGAGGTTCTCGATCTTGACCTGGAATGTGGTGGGCGTTACCGCCGCTGGTGCCCTGGTAGGCGTGGGAGTAGGCGCTGCTGGAACAGTGAAGGGTATTGCGCCAACAGCCACGTAAGTGGTGATTTCCGCCACCGACTTGTGGATGCAGACAGCGAAGGGGTGCATCTCATCCTGGAGGCTTGCCGAGGTAGCGTTCACCACGGTCGTAGACTTGCCGTCCACCACGTTGCTCAAGGGGTACGTCACCTTTGGCGGTAGCTGGCACTCCGTATCGTGGATGTGTGCCGGTTGAGCAACGCCAGCGGGTCCTGGCTTGACGTTGATGACCACTTCTGTCTTGTCAGCCGTAGCCGTGAGCACTACTTGGCCGCTTTGTGTCGCCTCACCTATTCCAGTCAGAGGTACGGTGAGATGAAGTACCGTCAAAATCGCCTCACCAGATGCAGAGATAACGTAAAAGGAACCAACGGTCTGTCAGTTGGTATCACCTGGCTTGTCGTCCCGGGCGTAATAGTAAAGCGGGCGCCCCTTGTACGTCACCTGTGTCGAGCCTTCAGCCCTTTTGAGCGTGCCCAGGAGGTTCGCGGCCGCGCCCTCCCCTGCTGTTGGGTCGCCGATAGTCAGCACGGGCGGCCGTGACCGGGTAGTGTTCCCCGTAACGTTAGACTTGTTAGCCTCGTCTCGGCTCGCGAGGTACAACGTGCGCCCACTGCGGTCTGTGATGATCGTCCCAAGCGCCGGGCTGGACACAGTCTTGATCTGAGCGGCGTCCTGAATGGGGGATCCGTCCCCGGACAGCACAAACCAGAGGGTGCCCACGTTTTGCCCCTTGGCATCCCCCGCGGCCGTGTCTTGCACGTTGTGGTAGAGAGGCCTGCCGTTGTAGACAACCTGGATGCCTCCCTCCGTTCGTTGAATCACCCCCAGGGTTGCCTGGGTAACACCATCCCCGGCCGTTGGGTCTCCGGCCGTCAATAGAGGCAGCCATGTCTCGACGCACGTTCCAGAGCAGGTGGACTTGTTCCGCTCGTCACGGCTAAACGTGTAGAGGGTACGACCACTCAGGTCCGTGAGGATGTTCCCGAGTTTGGCGTGCGCCGTGACCTTCACGGTCGCCTTCGTTACCGCCCGAGCAGTGGCCGTCGGCGCCGCGGCAGCCGTGGGCGTCGGTGGCACAGGCGTGGCCGTGGGAGTGGCGGGCACGCTAGTAGGCGTGGCGGTAGGAGCGGGCGTGGGGATAGCAGGTCGCGCAGTAGCCGTGGCGATAGGAGCAGGTGCGGGAGTAGGTGCATCCTGCCCACATGCTGTGAGCCCCAGTCCCAGCATCAGTGCTAATCCTAGAATCAAGATGTGTACTCTCATGAAACCTCCTGATCCAAATAGAAGCGCGGCCCCACAATGGGGGCCTTGGTCTTACAAATCATATACGCCCGCAGCGGCTGGGCGGATTCGTCAGGACTTCCGCGAAGCGCAAGAAACGCTCCTTCGCCCACTGTCACCCTGAGTCCCGATGAATCGGGACGAAGGGTCTGGGGTGGATGGGAAACCCTGCCCCAGATTGCCACGGGCGAGGACGCATTCGCAATGACAATTGCCTCACAAGCTCGCAGAATGACTTATGTACAGGGCCAAGGCTCCAGTGGAGTATATGCCAAAAGTGCACCCTGCTAGGGCCTAGCTGTGGGCAGCTCTTGACGAGGCGCTAGGCAGCCTGCTCCGCCACGGCAGCTAGCAGGGCGCACGTTACACTGGACAGAAAAGCATAGTCCAGCGTGTCGGCGGTGTCTCGCGCTGTGTGGTAGTTCGGATTGCGGAAGTTGGCCGTATCGGTGATCATGACAGATGGGATCCCTGCGGCCCAGAACGAGGCGTGGTCGCTGCGGAAGACGTCCGAAGGAATGGGCATGCCAGCTGGGATTTCCACAGGTATCACATCCAGCCCTGGCGCGTAGCGGGCTGCCATCACCAGGCGCTGGCTCAAGGAAGTGCTCTTGCTCTGGGCTACCACAGCCACGGAGTCGCCGCTGAAGCGCCGCTCCTCCACATGCCTATACACCCCAGGGAAGAGGTACTGGAAGCCCGGCGGAAAGCTCTGGGTACCTGGCCCTGATGTATATCCCACTGTTTCCAGGTTATAAACGCCCACGTATTCCCTGGAGGAGGCATGGTCGCGGACAAAGGCGCCGCTGCCAATCAGCCCTTCATTCTCTTCAGGTTGCCTCTCCTCCATATCAAAGGCCACAAACTCCACGGTACACTGGATGGGGGCCGAGGCCAGCACGCGGGCGCATTCCAGCATGGCTGCCACGCCGCTTGCGTTGTCGTCAGCGCCAGGGGAACCAGGGACGGTGTCATAGTGGGCGGAGACCAGTATGGGATGGAGCGCCGGATTTCTGCCCAACTTCCATCCCAGCAAGTTGGTTCCTGGGCGGCCCGCGTAGGTAAATGTATGTTGTCGGCCCTCCAGGCCAGCAACAAGGAAAGCGTTCTGGATGTACCTTTGAGCGGCGGCATAGCCACCAGTACGTTGCAAGGCATTGCGTTCTCCCGCGGCCAGCGCGGCGATGTCCCACCGCAACCGCTGAACGTCCACATGCTGTACCAGATAGGGGATATCCACGAGCATATCTCTAGTCTCCTCTACTGATGATGCTAAGCAGGCTGCCAAGAAACTCTTTCGACCATCCCTCTGTCCTCCTTCCTTAGCCCTGTCCCTAGCCCTGTCTCAAAAGTCCTTTACCTAACCCCCTTGGTCCCCCTTCCCTCTTAGGGAATGTGGAGTATTGAATCTTGGGGATACCCCCAGACCCCCTCCAGAGTCCCGACGTGTCGGGACTCTGGACTCTCCTTTTTCGACGGCTTGCTGGAAGTTGTTGCAGGGGACAGATTCCCCTTTTCGGCCATTTTGTGCCTACCTTTACGATAATGCAACGGTGGTGTTGCCGGGCAACCACAACCCTGGTATACTGTACCTGCTTTCTGGTGGTTAGAGCGGGGTGGAACCACCCGTTCCCATTCCGAACACGGCCGTGAAACGCCCCAGCACCGACGATACTTTGCTCGAGAGGGTATGGGAAAATAGGTCACTGCCAGGAGGCAAGGGGTTCTTGGCTATCTTAGCCAAGAACCCCTTTTTGATGCTCGCCACATGGCGGTACGCCTGTTCTGTTTGCTTCTGAGTGGTGTCCAGTTCCAAGACTAATGGTCGGATGATAACCACCCCTAACCCTGGCACTCATGGTCATCAACTAACCAAAGTGACATCTCATGGAAGCCTGATGTCTCTTCCCCGCCCATATGGTTCGACAACCACGCTTATTATTATACGTCTTGACGAC
>SHYF01000115.1 GCA_009692985.1 Dehalococcoidia bacterium | reverse complement strand
CGGTGCAGGATGGGATTTTGGAATAGGTACATCATTCAACTTGAACGGTGGCGAGAAAAGCTAACTCATGCCCACACCCTGCACGCAGCGAGGGAGACCCGTATATAAACGGGGCGTCGCGAAATCCGGCCCTAGAGGCCAACAATCGGATCAGGAAAGAGCCCAAGAATATCTTCCAGTGTTGCTCCCTGACCAGCTCCCTGGAGACTGCGCGCTACCGCCGTCATATCGGGCGCTGCGCCAGACACGCTAAACCTCTGCATCCCGTTCCCTGAGACGGCCAGAGCGTGAAGCTCGGCGGGGGACCATTGAGGCAGGATTACGTCTTCCCACGCCGATCTCCGGACGCGGATCAACACGTTGTCGCTGCGGCGGATGGGGCCAAATATCTCCTCCTCTACGCCCAACGCCTCCAGTGTCTTCCGTCGTGCCGGGTCCTGGACCTGGTCACGGCGCACCGTACCTGTAAGAGTGGCCTGAATATGCACCGTCAACAAGAGGTCGCCGCCGCGCCGCTGCTTTTCCAGTTGGTCCACCATAGGAGGGGTAAGAGCGACACGCAAAGCGCATGGCCTGAAGGAGTCCGTTGTGAACTCAGGAAGGAAGGATATCACCAGCCTGATTTCATCCTCCCGCGCCACCCACAGCTCAGCGTACAGATAGGAGATGTCCCATTTCAGCAGAGCAGCCCCTGCAGGCTGGTAGCCGTACTGAAAAGGCATAAGAATGCCCAGTTCCTGGGGTGCCAGGGTTGTGATACTATCCTCGTCTATCTGCATGAGGCAGATAGAACCTGAAGGGCTAACGAACCTTGCAATCGGCATTTGCACGTACCTCTCTATCAGGGTGACGAAAAACTCCTACGCCCATCCCCCTAACCCCCTTCCTGGCCAGGAAGGGGGTTGAAAATATATCTGGGGGACACCCCCAGTCCCCTGCCAAATGGGCTTTGCCCCTCTGGACTCCTCTTTTTTCAGCAGCCTGCAAATGGACAGGACTTGAAAAGACCGAGTGTGTTGCCAGAGCCCGCCTTTTCGCTAGTAAGATGCCTTAGCATATCGCCGCAGGGACGTAGCCACCACCGGCAACTACATCTTGAACTCTGCAGGCTCCGCGTACTCCCAGGCCTCTCCTTTCCGATACTTCCCTGCTATCTCCAGCACCTTCAGCGCATATTGGAAAGCGTAGGAAATGCCAGGACCGTTGGGTACAAATCCACCACCCAGGGTGCCAACGGTTACCGCCTCAAATATCTCGGCGTCGGTGGCCCCGGCCTCAATGGCGGGTATCACGTGAATTAGACACGCCGGGGAGCGGTAAGCCACGCCTATGGCGATGAACATCAGCTCCTTGACTTTACGGGAGAGGGCGCCGTCTTGCCAGACGGTGCCATAGAAGTCGGCGAACCTCTCCCCCGCCTCGGGCGCTACGGTGTTGATGATCTGAAACATCCGTGGCGTAAATAGCATCTTCTCCTTCATATATGCGTTGGCCTTCTGTGCACGAGCATGAGATACCATGGTGACCTCCTTACGATTCCGTCTTGTCTGCCATCCAAGGGGTGCAAACCTGCAACCCTTCGCCCGCACCGGATGCGGGACTAATCCTAAGAACCGCTTATATCTGGTTCCTTGCCCACCATCTCGGCCACGTGCAGACCAGTGACTTCCAATCCAGCCAGCCCCCAAAAAATAAGCCCCCAGGTCACAAGAACCGCAGGGGCATTTCCAGCCGGAAGGCGATGCCCCTACCTGGGGGTTCTACAGGAGCAGAGGTACGAAACCATTTCGATGCAAAGTATCAGGATTTCATACGGCTGTCAGGCGCACCTGCATACGCCGTAGCCTACAACAGTGCTATCCTATTCTTGGCATCTGATGGTTCTTCCCAGCCCATGTGGTTCGACAAGCTCACCATGAGCGGGAAAGAACTGCCACCGGTCGTCCTGAGCCTGTCGAAGGATACGAGTGGTGGCAAAGCGCCGGAAACTATGTCGGTGTATTGTCTCAATGACCATAAGTCGGGGGCGTAGATGCCGCGGCCTTCAGGCTGCGGTGCTAGAGCGAATTTTGGAATAGATTTTAGTAGGAGGAGGTAGGGAGCATGGCCACCTTCCCTCAACTGAGGCTACGGCGACTTCGCCAGAACAAGGCCGTCCGGGGCATGGTGCGAGAGACCCGGCTTGCTCCATCAGACTTCTTGTACCCGCTTTTCGTGACCTATGGCCGTGACCTCAAGATTCCTATACTACCCATGCCCGGCTGCTACCAGTTTTCCCTGGACCGGCTCCTGCCTGAGATTACTGAAGTGGCCGAGCTAGGCATACCAGGGGTGCTGCTGTTCGGGATTCCGGCCCGCAAGGACGCCGTAGGCTCCGAGGCATATGCCGGCCAGGGCATTATTCAGGAGGCCATACGAGCCATAAAGCAGGCAACACCCCAGCTAGCGGTAATCACAGACGTCTGCCTGTGCGAGTACACCGACCACGGCCATTGCGGCGTCCTTAGGGGCCACACGGTGGACAACGATAAGACACTGGAGCTTTTGGCCCGCACCGCCGTCTCCCACGTGGAGGCGGGGGCGGACATGGTGGCTCCTTCCGCCATGATGGACGGGCAGGTGGCTGCAATTCGCAGAGCCCTGGACGGCGCAGGCTATGGTGAGACACCTATCCTGGCCTACGCCGCCAAGTACGCCTCGGCATTCTACGGCCCCTTCCGTGTGGCTGCCGAGTCGTCGCCTCAGATGGGCGACCGGAACGGTTATCAGATGGACCCGGCCAACGCCCGCATGGCGCTGCGTGAGGTGGAGCAGGACATCCAGGAGGGAGCCGACATTGTGATGGTGAAGCCCGCCCTGGCGTATCTGGATGTCATCGCCCGGGTGAAGGAGCGGTTCGACTACCCGGTGGCGGCGTACAACGTAAGCGGCGAGTACGCCATGGTGAAGGCGGCGGCGGCCAACGGCTGGCTGGACGAGCGGCGCGCAACACTGGAGGTGCTGACTGCCATAAAACGCGCCGGCGCTGACATCATCCTCAGCTACCACGCCAAGGACGCCTGCCGCTGGCTGGCTGGGGAGAGGTACCCTTGACACGCCTTTGGCCAGGGTGCTAAATTGGATTCCTGGTTGTTAGCAGTCGGCTTGGACGGCTGCTAACATTTGCGTTTGGCTGGAGGACGTTGTGCCTATTTACGATTATGAGTGCGCCTCGTGTGGCAACCAATTCGAGTTGCGCCAGGGGTTCGATTCCGAGCCTGTGGAGACCTGCCCCAGGTGCCAGGGTCGGGCGCAGCGCCGCTTTCACTCCCCGGTTGTGATATACAAGGGCAGCGGCTTCTACACCACTGACTACGGGCATAAGACAGTCAGCGAGCCCAGCAAGTCCAGCGAGAGCGCGTCTCCCAAAATACCTGCCTCTTCATCCGCTCCTTCATCCACGCCCGCTGATGGGTCTGCTGGTGAGTCCAAGGCCACAGAAGGGTCGAAGGCCAAGGAGTCCCCTACCAGCACGGTGTAAACCTTGCGCGCACTGATCCAGCGCGTCGTTCAGGCCTCTGTCTCCGTGGACCAGCAGGTGGTTGGTTCCATAGGACGGGGGCTCGTTGTTTTCCTGGGCGTTGGCGCAGGAGATACGGCAGAGGACGCTAGCTACCTGGCCGAGAAAATAGCCCACCTGAGGATCTTCGCGGACGCCGAGGACAGGTTCAACCTGTCGGCCCTGGAGACAGGCGGCCAGGTACTGCTTGTCAGCCAGTTCACGCTTTACGCTGACACTCGCAAAGGCCGTCGCCCCTCTTTCGTGGGCACTGCTTCTCCGCAGGAGGCGGAACCTCTGTTCCAGCAGATGGCTACTCTGTTGCGGGAGCGTGGATTGCACGTAGATACGGGGCGGTTCCAGCAGCATATGCTGGTCTCCCTGGTCAACGATGGACCTGTGACCATATTGCTGGATAGCCAAGACCGCCACAAGCCCAGAAAAAGTTAGACAGGAATGCCGCCTTGCCGATGAGTCCCCTCTACCGGCAAGGCGGCATTGCCTCAAAAGTCCTTAACCTCACCCCCTGTATCCCCCTCTCCGACGCGGAGAGAGGGATTTTTGAATCTGGGGGATACCCCCAGACCCCCAGCGGGAACCGAGGTTCCCTGCGCCTTCCTGACTTTTGGGAAAAGGCTCGGCAAAGCAGACAGGTAGCGGTTTGTTGAAAGAGGGGTGTCCAAACCCTGTTACTTGCTTGTAAGCTGGCTGAACACCTTGCGCCAGGTGTCGGAGGACTCTGTGCCATAGCCAGCGCGAAAAACAATGACGCCCGTCCCATCAATTGCCGCTTTGGTCGACTGCCTTACGATGTTGTAGTCCGAGAGCATGTCGGCGGGAGCAGTAGCCACCGGCCAAGGGTGCCCTTGGGAATCACGGTACTCATCCAGCAGCTGCATACCTTCGGTCGGGTCAACGCCTACGGCGTAGAAGACTACCGCATCCTGGTATTGAGGATATATCTCTTTCAGCGACCGTAACTCGGCGCGGCAAACCGGTCACCATGTGGTGAAGAAGTACAAGACCACCGGCTTTCCCTGCTCTCGCAACGATGTCAGCCGCGCAGTTTGCCCGTTTGAGAGGGTGAGTGTGAAATCTGGGGCGCAGTTGCCCACGTGGGGTCCCACGACTGTAGAAGAGGATGTGCCTGCTGCTTGCGGCGGCGCCCCGGTGCTACTTTCTCCGCATGCCGTGCTTGCCAAGGCAAATGCTAACAGCACCAGGCTGGCGACGACGATGGGGTGGAGTTTTCTGGTATCGAACAACACGGTTATTCCCAGCCACCAACATGGAACCAACGGAACCTGTGCAGACCGCAACTTCCGCACCAGGATTAGCTGGAAGCGTGCCTTTTCAGGGACTCGTATGCGGCGTTGATCTCTTTCATGCGTTGCTCCGCCAACTCGCGCAGCTCCGGCCCCAGATCAGCCACTTTGTCTGGATGGTACTGTCGCACCAGCAGCCGGTACGCCGACGCGATCTCTTCCTGCGATGCGCCGGGGCGGACCCCTAGCACCTCATGAGGGGAGCGGTGTCGCTGCGATGGGTTGTCCCCCGGGCCTTGCTCCTGGTTCCGTTGGTTTTGTCCCCAGGGCCCTGGGCCCCCATTGTACGTACCGGGGCTGGCGCGCTTAGCTGACTTCCTTAACACGCGGAACAAGAACGCCACGATCCATCCCACGAAGATTATTAGCCCCAGGCGTTGCAACATAGTTCTGCGTACCTCTCCATTAGCGCCTTTAGATTGTATCACCTTCCAGAATTTGAGGTCGGCGGAGAAGGCGTTGTTATGCACGCCGCATTGGCGGCCAGCCATAGTTTTGCCGTTTCGGGTAGCCCCGATGCCTAAGCTGGCTGCCCAGCGTGTAGTCTTAAAGAACAGCGCACCACAGGTGGAGGCTCCAGACAGGTAATGTTTCGGTAACGTTAAGTTTACCATGCTCCCAACGGCGGGGCGCTACAGACAAACGTCAGCGGGATTATTACCCCGAAGTAGCACAAGTGTCAGTTGACAGCAGTGCCTGGCACTCGTAACTTGGTTGCAGTAAACAGGGACTACTTCCACAAGGCCTTTTCAGCATAACGGCTCTAGTG
>SHYF01000114.1 GCA_009692985.1 Dehalococcoidia bacterium | reverse complement strand
CACCTCCAGCACCTTACCTGAAGGCTTCAGGCCAAGGGCGGCGACCATCATCGCCACGATAAGGGGCTGAGAGATGGTCTGCCCTTCGCCTATGGGCAGGGGGATGTCCTCGTAGGCCAGGTGGCGGCTGGCATCCGGCACGAATGCCTCGCGCAGGACGCGGCCCATTGCTTCCAGCACACGCGCGTCGGATATGTCGCGGCGGAGTTGTGCCAGCAGGCGGCGTTTCTGTTCGTCAAAATTCACGGCGTACTCCCATTTTCAAGGGCCAAAACGGCTTTGCACAAAAACTCTCCTTCGCCCGCCGTCACCCTGAGTCCCGACGTGTCGGGACGAAGGGTCTGGGGTGGCTGGGAATGCCCGCCCCAGATTCTCGGCTGTGCTCAGAATGACTTGTTGTGCAAAGCGCCAAAGCCATTGACGAGCGGCTCGGCCTCCTGATATTCTAATGCCCCGTACTGCGTCAGCCACAATAATACTACAGAATTGTACAGGTTACCGATGGTCAAGGTCATTGAATCGGACAAGCGGCAATGGGTGCCCTTGGGCGCCGCTTGCAAGGTGCTGGAGGTGAATGAGGCCACACTACGCCGCTGGGCGGACAGGGGCCTCATACGCTCTTATCGTACACCCGGAGGCCACCGGCGTTTCTCCCAGGGCGACCTGCGTGCCTTGGTGGCGGGGACGTCGCCCGTCGAAAACGAGGACACGCGGTCCGGGGTGATGGAGGCTGCGCTGCGGCACATCCGGCGGCGCCTGCACCACCGCTCCATGGTCAACCAGAGCTGGTACGGACACATCCACGAGGAGAACAGGGGGCGCATGCGTCTGTTTGGGTATCGCCTCCTTACAGTGGCCTCGGACTATATGGGCGGACATGGACATAGGTCGGAGTTGCTGGCCTCGGCCCGACTGGTGGGCGAGGAGTACGCAACGGAAACGGCGCGCCTGGGATTACCCCTGGTGGAGGCCACCCAAGCCTTTATCTTCTTTCGCAACTCGCTGGTGGAAGGGCTTCAGAGCGTTGACACCTCCGGCAACTCACCAGGAGCAGTGTACCGGAAATGGGAACAGGTGAATGCGGTAACGGACGAAGTCCTAAAGGGCATTGTTAGAGCCTACCAGGAGGCCGGTGCGAGGGTAGCCGTGAACCAAGCAGGGTGAGGAGGAGCGGATTGCAGCCCTCCGTCGGCTGGCGTAGCCAGGATCCCGATCGAAAGAAAGCTAAATGGCCTGAGGTCGCCCTTCGACAAGCTCAGAGCGAACGAAATATGCTCTTTCCCATTCGTGGTGAGCTTGTCGAACCATGAAGCCTCCAGTGGCAACCACCAGAATCATTCAGGTAACTTAAAAGAGTGGATTCTTAGGAGCAAGCATGGTAGCCCAGATGGAATTGGTAGACCGCCAACTGCTTAATATCATCCAGTCATCCTTCCCGCTGGTATCCAAGCCGTTCAAGGCTATTGGTAGCCAGCTAGACGTACCCGAAGAAGAGGTAATCCGGCGCGTGGCCGCCCTGAAAAAGAAAAACGTGGTGCGGCAGATCAGCGCCATATTCGATACGCGGCGCTTGGGCTATAAGACCTGCCTGGTAGCTGCGCGATTCCCTCACGGGTCACTTACCAGGGCGGCCCACCATATCAACGAACACCCTGGGGTCAGCCACAACTACGCCCGCAACGGATACTTCAACCTGTGGTTCACCATAGCGGTGCCTCCTGGCGAGGTCTTGGAGGAGACGGTGGACCGCCTGGCCAAGGAGACGCACGCCGAAGCCGTCCGCATAATGCCCACCATCCGGTTCTTCAAGATAGGCGTCAATTTCGACATGGTGGAGGAGCAGGGCGCTGCCCACGAATACTACAGCCCCGATGGCTACAAGGATGGGCAGGCCAACTGGAACAAGGTGGAGCCAGTCACCGATTTTGAGGTTCAGGTCATCCGCGAGCTTCAAGAGGATATAGCGCTCACTCCTCGGCCCTTTGAGGGCATGGCGAAACGCCTGGGCATCAGCGAGGAGGAGCTGTTCTCATACGGCAAGGCATTCCAGGAGCGTGGGATAATGCGCCGCTTCAGCGCCGTGCTGCACCACCGTCGGGCGGGTTTTCGCGCCAACGGCATGGCAGTGTGGAAGGTCCAGCCGGAGCGGTCAGAGGAGGTGGGACGGATCATGGCGGCTAATCCTGCCGTGACCCACTGCTACGAGCGGCCAACATTCCCAGACTGGCAGTACACCCACTTCAGCATGATCCACGCCACATCCAAAGAGGGGTGCGAAGAGATTGCCCGGGAGATATCACAGCAGACGGGCATCGCTGACTATCAGGTGCTTTACAGCTACCGGGAGTACAAGAAGACCCGGGTAAGGTACTTCGTGTAAGGGGGAAGTCTATGCCATCCTACTACCCCGTCTACTTGAACCTGAAAGGCCGCCGGTGCGTGATCGTCGGAGGCGGAGCCGAGGCGCAACGCAAGGCCCAGGGGCTGGTGGAGTGCAGAGCTAAGGTCACAGTCATCAACCCCACGGTTACAGTTGTGCTCCAAGACCTGGCTAATCGTGGCCTGATAAACTGGTTATCCAGGGAGTACCAGGCGGGCGACCTGGAGGGCGTATTCCTGGCCATTGCGGAAAACGATAGGCCCAGAGTCTACATGGAGGTGGCCAAGGAGGCGGAGCGGCGGGGCGTGATGCTGAACGTTGTGGACACCACCAACCTGTGCAGCTTCATTGCCCCGGCCATAGTGCGAAGGGGGGACGTCACCTTTGCCATATCCACCGCTGGGCTCAGCCCTGCGCTGGCTCGACGGCTGCGAGAGGAGCTGAGCGAAAGCCCAGTGCTACGCTGGGCGGACATGGCGGACATGCTATCGGAGGTCCGCCTGTCGCTGCGCAGGAAAGGAGTGCGGCCAGACCCAGAACGGTGGCAGGAATGCATGGACAACGAGCTGCTGGACCTCTTTCACGACGGACGACAGGATGAGGCCAGGGAGAGGCTGCTTCGTATGCTCCAGGAACAGCCCAGAGCAACGCAGGAGACACGAGCATGAAGATCGTGGCCATAGGGTTGAACCACCAGACCGCCAATCTGGCACTACGGGAGCAGTTGACGGTAGGCCCAGAGGAGATGAACGAGGCCCTGGAAACGCTGCGCCTCAGGGTGGGCAACGGAGTTATCCTATCCACCTGCAACCGGTCGGAGGTGTATGCCCTGATGCCTACGGTCGCTAAGGGCACGGAGAGCTTGAAGGGGTTCATCACCGCCTACCACCGGGTGGCCCGGCGCGACATCGAGCCTCACCTGTACGCCTACAGCCAGCGAAAGGCTGTCCGCCACCTTTTCCGCGTAGCTTCTGGGCTGGACTCGCTAATCATAGGCGAGTCGCAGATCCTGGGCCAGGTACGGGATGCCTACGGCGCCGCTAGCCGTTCCGGATTAACCGGAGGTACTTTGGCACGGCTGTTCCACCATGCGCTGCGCGTGGGGAAAAGGGCCAGGCGCGAGACCAACATCGGGCGGAACGCCCTGTCCGTAAGCCGCGCTGCAGTAGAGATGGCCCGCCGCGCCCTGGGCGACTTGCGGGACAAACGTGTCCTAGTCGTTGGCCTGGGAGACGCAGGCAAACTGGCGGCCCAGGCCCTGGCCGACGCCGGTGTTGCCGACATCACCGTGACCAATCGCACCTACCAACGGGCCGTAGATATGGCTGACCAGCTTGGTGGCCGTGCAGTGCCATTTGGAGACCTGGCCGAGATGTTGGAGGGAGCAGACATCGTGGTCAGCGCCACGGGGTCGCCCGGCTACACGATAACGCCGGAGATGGTGGCGCGGGCCAGGATATCCGCAGAACGCCCCCTGTTTCTCATGGACATTGCAGTCCCACGGGACATAGACCCGGCTGTGAGGGCCTTCCCCGGCGTCCACCTGTACGACATTGACGACCTAGAAATCGTAGCAGAGACGAACCGTCGCCTGCGGGAGCAGGAGGCCGAGAAAGTGAAAAGAATCGTTGAAGAAGAGGTGGGCCAGTACATGGAGTGGCTCTCATCGCTAGAAGTGATACCAACCGTAGCCGCCATCCGAGAGCAGGCCGAGAACCTCCGGGCCACGGAGCTTGCCAAGATCATGAAGCGGTTGCCGGACCTGGATGAAGAGGCGCAACGGAGGTTGACGGCCTTCAGCAAGGCACTGGTCAAGAAGCTAATGCACCAACCCATCACCTCGCTGAAAGAGAAACGGAGTCCCGCTTACACCAAGACAGCGCGGGAGCTGTTCGACCTGGGGAAAGAGGGGGAGTGACCCAGTGATCCGCTCGTATGGTCCGAGAAGCTCACCACGAGCGGAGCTTTGAAACCCCCGACTTAAGTCGGGGGTTTGGATACATAGCCGCTCATCTCCTTCGACGGGCCCAGGATGAGCGGAACAACCAACAAGCCGAGACACTAGCGTGGCACCCCCCATCAGAACAATCGTAGTAGGCACTCGCGGCAGTGACCTGGCCATAAGGCAGACGCAGGAGGCGTTGGCCCAGCTTCGGGCGGCATTTCCCAACGCTCATTTCCGCGTGACCACCGTGGCCACTGGCGGAGACATCCATCCTGAGGACCCTATCGTCCAGCTAGGCGTGGGCGTGTTCGTGAAGGAGCTAGAGGTAGCGTTGCTGCGCCATGAGATAGATCTAGCGGTGCACAGCCTAAAGGACATGCCTACCTCGCAGCCGGAAGGGCTTCTCATCGCCGCCGTCACGCGCCGTGAAGACCCGCGCGACGCCCTGGTGGACAGGTGGGACCTGCTTCTGGACAAGCTGCCCCAAGGGGCGCGCATAGGCACCGGCAGCCCCAGGCGAGCCACCCAACTGCTGCACCTGCGCCCCGACCTCAAGGTGGCCCCCGTGCGAGGCAACGTGGCGACCCGCCTGGCGAAGGCGCGCGGCAACGACCTGGACGGTGTGGTGGTGGCGCTGGCAGGGCTGCGACGGCTGGGTCGCGAGAAGGAAGCGTCGCAGGTGTTTGATGCGGAAACGATGCTACCCGCCCCAGGCCAGGGCGCTCTAGCCCTGGAGATACGCCAGGATGATGCGGATGTAGCTGCAATGGTAGGCCTCATCCAGGACGCCTCTACCGCAGCCTCGGTTCGAGCCGAACGCGCCCTACTGTCAAATCTGGGCGGCGGCTGCCGCGCCCCCTTTGGGGCCTACGCTTCCCTGTCTGGCAATACTATCACCCTCACAGCTATGCTTGCCGAAGAGGATGGCAAGCACATATACCGAGTGTCGGCCCGTGGTAGCGCATCGGATCCCGATGCTGTTGCTCGGGAGGCATACCGCAAGCTGATGGAAACAGGCGCTTTTCGCTTGGTGAACGCCCCGGGAGGCAACCAGTGATCATCCGGCCAGGAACGGTCTACCTAGTGGGCGCAGGCCCCGGCGACCCCGGCCTCATCACCGTGCGCGGCATGGAGCTGCTCCAACACGCCGACACCGTGCTCTACGACCGTTTGGTGGACGAGCGGCTGCTGCACCACGCACGCTCAGACGCCGAGGTGGAGTACGTGGGCAAGTGGCCTCGGCGGGAGTCCAACACCCAGGACGAAATCATAACCTACATGCTCCAGCGCGCCAGGGAAGGCAAAAACGTGGTGCGTCTTAAAGGTGGCGACCCATTTGTCTTTGGCCGCGGCGGCGAAGAGGCGATGGCCCTGGCTGAAGCAGGCATCCCCTTCGAGGTGGTACCTGGCGT
>SHYF01000113.1 GCA_009692985.1 Dehalococcoidia bacterium | reverse complement strand
TTACTACCAAGCCTTCGTAGCAAGTCCGGCGGAACTGGGGACTGGCTGGCGTTTCCCACAACCACCAGGCGACCCAAGTGCCCCAAAGCCTGGATGCTCTTGATCAGCACATCGCCGCCAACACACTCCTGGCAAACGTTGGCGCCGTGGCCGTCAGTAAACGCCATCACCTCAGGCACGAAATCCTTCTCCTGATAGTTTATTGCCAGGTCGGCTCCAAACTGCCTCGCCTTGGCCACCTTTTCCTCGGATCCCGCTGTAGTGATCACTTTGCAGCCAAAGTATTTCGCTATCTGAATCCCCGCCATTCCCACGCCGCTGCCAGCCGCCTGCACCAGAACAGTCTCTCCAGCTTCGATGCGCGCTAGCTTAACCAGCGCGTACCAACCTGTGAGGAAGACGTTGGGTATGCTGGCACCCTCTTCGAATGACAGAGTGTCTGGAAGCAGGACCGTCCCCGCCCTGTGGACAGCCAGCAACTCGACGTAGCCGCCGGTTGGCACGCTCGCCACTACCCGCTGACCAACGGTCCGGTCCTTGACTTCTGATCCTATGGCCTCAATGACGCCCGCGACCTCAGACCCATCTATGACGAATGGAACGCCCTCGGCGGGGCCCCTTTCCCGTGCCATCAACTCCTTACGGTTGATGGCAATTGCCTTAACCCTAACCAGGACTTGCCTGGGGCCAATCTTCGGGTCTGGAACGTCGCCATAGACAAGGACGTCTTCCTTGCCGGCCTTCTCGAAATAAACAGCTTTCATTTGTTAGCTCCTCCTCTTAATTTGCTATCTACCGGGATTTCGCAAATTAGCCCAATGTTAATTACATGGCTTAGCATAGGCGTTCTGGTGGGATAATAGCATGATAGTATCTCATAGCGGACGTTTCGCTGGCACTCCAGCACGGCGAGGGTATCTGTCAGCTGTGCCAGATACCTTCTCCACCACCACAAGAACCCTGTCTCCTCCCAAAACCTCCTGGGGGATCGGCTTGACCACCGGATGGCCACCCCCCAACTCCTTCCACGCTTGCGCAGCCTCGGCCAGCTCGGCTTGGATGCCCCCCTTCTTCTGGAACACACCGCATCCTCCCAGGCGGCAGAAAGGCAATGCATATTCTGCAAGAACCCTCAGCGGGGCCACAGCCCTGGCCACCACCGCGTCGAAAGACTCTCTGAGTTGGGCATCTTGAGCCAGGTCTTCGCAACGGCCCGTGCGCACCTCTACGTTCTCCAGGCCCAGGGCTGCGACCAGAGCACTAAGAAACCTGGCCCGTTTGGCAGTGGAATCAATAAGCGTCAGCCTTATGCCGGGAAACAGGAGCTTCAATGGAACTCCCGGAAACCCGGCTCCACTTCCCACATCGCAGAGGCGGCCCGTAGCGCGCACCGAGTCAGGCAAGGCCAGGGCCACGGATAGAGAATCCAGGAAGTGAAACTGCTCTATGTCAGCAGGCTCGGTGATGGCAGTTAGATTGAACTTGCGGTTCCATGCCAGCAGCTCCTGCTGGTAGCGACGGAACTGCTGCAACTGCTGCGATGTCAGGGCAAACCCGAGTTTTTGCGCGCCGCTTTCCAGCCACTGCACCAATTGCACCCCCGTTTGCGGCGATTATATCACCTCGTCCCAGCGGCGCAAACGCGATCATCGTCTTGTCACGCTCGAACGGTTCGATCCTTCGACTTCGCCCAGGGCAAGCTTGCTCACCATGAGCGGGGGGTGGGCCAGCGTCTGCCATGCTCACATAGCGCAACGAGGTCATGTCACCTACTATGTGAGCCAGCAGGCAAGAAAGGAGGCCACGCCATGGCACTAGAAGGAGCGGCGCTACCAGCAGACCGGTATCGGGTAACCATATTCACTGGGGCCAGTCCTGGCGAGGTTGCCAGCAACGTCAATGGCTTCCTGTCCTCAGGGTCCAAGAAGTCGCTGGTGAGTTCTGCCTAACCCACAGCCAGACCGCCACCGTGGTGATGGTGGTGTACGTGCCGCTGAAGTAGGGGCATGGAACGCCTCCAATCGCACCTGCCCTAAGAGTCCGCCACATACCGCCGCGCTGGTCCGATGCGCCGCTCCTCACTCCATCGCTTTGGCCATCGCTTTGGCCCAGGCGAGTGTCCCCGCATAGCGGGGTACCGAGCCAGGGAGCCTTGTCTCAAAAGTCCTTGACCTCACCCTCCTTCGGCAGGCTCAGGACAGGCTCTGTATCCCCCTCTCCGCGTCGGAGAGAGGGAGTTTTGAATCTGGGGGATACCCCCAGACCCTCAGATGGAACCGAGGTTCCCTGCGCCTTCCTGACTTTTGAGACAGAGCCGAGCCAGGGAGTGGGAGGGCAGATCGCTCTATACGTCACCCATTCATGGTTCCCCACACTGATATCGTTTCGCCATAACTAAGCCAAACTCCCCTTTGCACCTTGCCTCGACGGCGCCAATCTTACCCCATCGGGCGTGACAAACTTCATAACAACGGTATAATCACCTACAGCAATCAATCAAGGAGACTAGCTATAGGCAGCCGTCCACCAGAAACTTCGGGCTTCTCTCTACGGCGAAGGTTCTTATCCGCGCCAACCCTGGTTTCCTTTGGC
Organism: Dehalococcoidia bacterium; assembly: GCA_009692985.1. GTDB lineage: Bacteria > Chloroflexota > Dehalococcoidia > Lucifugimonadales > SHYF01 > SHYF01. Next base: position 3,157 of record SHYF01000113.1, on the reverse strand, counting down.
GTAGCCGTGGCGGTTCTGGCATTCCTGGCGACTCGCTTTTCCGTGGACATGGGCGCTACGTGGCAAACAGTACGACACACCAATCCGTGGCTGTACGGCCTGGCTTTCCTGGTCCACTACACCACCTTCCTGTTCCGAGGCGCTCGCTGGCGCATGTTGCTGCGGAATACGGACGCAACGGGGAGTGAATCGTTGCCGTCCCTGGTCGTCTCTTCCCGCCTTATACTGATGGGTTGGTTCGCCAGCTCCATCACCTGGTTTCGCCTGGGCGACGCATACCGGGCTTACGCCTACTGTAAGGTGAGCGGCGCATCTGTGGCCCGCTCCATGGGCACTGTTGTCGCCGAACGAGTCATGGACGTGCTGCTGGTGTTCCTGCTGCTGCTGGCTGGCTTCCTGCTGCTGTACTTGGACCCGGAGATGCGCCCCCCCGGGGTCTTCCTGGCCGTGGGGCTGGGCCTAGCCCTGGCCTCGGGCCTATTTCTTCTGGCAATGCAGCTATTCCACCGAAGCGTGACTCGTTTGCTTCCGCAACGGATTCAGAGGAGCTACCGCGGTTTTTACGAAGGCACCATGCGCAGCTTTCGCTCCCTTCCCCCTGTCATGTTGATGGGGCTTCTGGGCTGGCTTGCCGAAGTGGGGCGTCTGTATTTCGTTGTTCGCGCCACAGGGCTGGAAGTGGGAGTTGCCCTGGTGGTGTTCGTTACACTGGCTAATGCTTTGCTGAGCGCGGTGCCCCTGAGCCCGGGCGGCCTGGGCATTGTGGAAGCGGGGATAGTGGGGTTGTTGATGTGGGTTCTGCCGCGAGAGGAAGCTGTTTCCGTTGCCCTGCTAGATAGGTCAATCAGCTACCTGAGCGTCGTGCTGCTGGGTGGAGCGGCATTCGTATATCATCAGCGAGTGGTAGCACGCCGGTCCAAGGGTGTGATTCTCTCAGGTCAGCAACCGACCAGGCCAGGGGAAGCGGCCCCTTGATGAGCCTATCCCATAATCCCCTTCAGCACCGCCGCCTGAAGGCGGGGGTTGAGATGATTTTCGTGATGACTTAATGAGTTGCATCCCTACACCAGCCCCATATAAGGAGCCAAACTATGGTTAGAGTTCCATACCTGTCCAAGGAAGACCTGCCGCCCGAAAAGCGCGCCATCTACGACCAGATGACTAGCCAGAGAGGCCGGCTTCCCAGGCCATTCGCGGTTCTGCTCCACAGCCCGGAGCTGACCGGCAAGGTTGCAGCCATTGGTGAATACCTGCGCTACGACAGCCCGGCCCTGCCTGCTGAAGTGCGCGAAATAGCTACTCTGGCCACGGCCCACCATCTGGACTGCGGATATGTGTGGGGCCAGCATGTGCGTTTGGCCAAAGAGGCAGGGGTACGGGAGGAGGCAATCAAACTCATAGAGGACGGCGCTCCACCCAGACGGCTGCTGCCCAAGGAAGGGGTGTTTGTCCAGTACACGCAGGAGCTGCTGGGCAATAGACGTGTCAGCGATGCTACCCATAGCGCCGTGGAGCACCTGCTGGGCCGCCAGGGCGTAATTGACCTGGTGGTGACCATTGGCTACTACGCCCTTCTATGCTACGTCAGCGCCGCGCTGGAGGTAGAGCCGGAAGAGGCATAAGTTTTGAGTGACTGCAGAGCAGGTGCCCTTCTGTATTGCCCCTACACTACCCCTCTGCTAGACTGGCCTTACCTTGAACTCGTTTGGTAATCTCTTACGGGAGAGTCCAGAGGGGGCGGAGCCCCGGAGCCTGTCCTGAGTAGGCCGAAGGAACTGGGGCGGGGGGAGGGTCGAAAGGGTTTCCCATGAGCCTTACATCAGAAGAAGCACACCACATAGCACTCCTGGCCCGCGTGGGCCTGACGCCCCAGGAGCTGGAGCAGTACCGTTCCCAGATGGAGAACATACTAGAGCAGTTCCAGGTGCTCCAGCAGGTGGACACGGAAGGCATACCACCCACGGCTCAGTCGGTGCCCTTGGAGAGCGTCATGCGTGAGGACGAGCCACGGCCCTCTTTGACCAAAGAGGACACCATGGCCAACGCGCCACGCCGTGAAGATGACTACCTGCGGGTAAGGGCCGTGTTGGAGTAACAAAACCCCCGCCAGAGCATATCAATGGCCTACAACGAAGAACTCGCAAAGAGAATAAGAACAGCTTTAGCCCACCGAGAGTCCGTGACCGAGAAGAAGATGTTCGGTGGGCTGACCTTCATGGTTGATGGCAAGATGGCTGTTGGTGTGCAGAAGGACGACCTGATGCTGCGGGTGAGCGTAGAAGAGTTTGAGTGGGCGCTAGCCAGACCTTACGTACGGCCCATGGACTTCACCGGCCGCCCAATGGTCGGATTCCTCTACGTCGCCCCCGGCGGCTGCGAGGCCGACGCTGACCTGCGCAAGTGGGTAGACATGGCCGTTACCTACGCCCAGACTCTGCCGGCCAAGAAAGCAACCAAGAAGCGGAAAGCGTAGCCCATGACCGGAGACTGACCTAACCCCATGTCCACCCCCCTCACATCCCTCACCATCCACGAAGCCCGCGAACTCCTGGACCGCCGGCAGGTGTCATCCGTTGAGCTGACCCAGGCGTACTTGGGCCGCATCCAGGCTGTGGAGCCAAAAGTAAAGGCATACGTCACGGTCACAGCCGAGCAAGCGCTGGCGCAGGCCGCAGAAGCGGATGCCCGCATCGCCGCGGGGCAGGCATCGCCTCTGACTGGCATACCCATGCAGATCAAGGACAACATGTGCACCCGGGGCATCGCCACCACCTGCTCATCTCGGATGCTCCAGAACTTCATGCCGCCCTACGACGCTACTGTGGTGCAACGCTTGCGGCAGCAGGGGGCCGTCTTCCTGGGCAAGGGTAACATGGACGAGTTCGCCATGGGCTCATCCACCGAGAACTCGGCCTTCTTCCCCACGCATAACCCGTGGGACCTGGCGCGCGTGCCAGGTGGCAGCAGCGGCGGCCCGGCGGCATCGGTGGCGGCAGGCGAGGCCATGGCCTCCTTGGGATCCGACACCGGCGGCAGCATCCGGCAGCCAGCAGCCCTCTGCGGCATCGTGGGGCTGAAGCCCACCTACGGCCTGGTCAGCCGCTACGGGCTGGTGGCCTTCGCCTCCTCCCTGGACCAGATCGGCCCCATGACCCGT
>SHYF01000112.1 GCA_009692985.1 Dehalococcoidia bacterium | reverse complement strand
AACCAAATATTGAACCACCGCTTCAACCGGCAGCTTCCTACCGCCATAGCCCTGAGCGTCCCCATGAGTCATCTGGACGAGCCGCTGCGGGCCCGTCTGGAGGACAGACGCCAAGTCACGGCAATCACCTTGGGAAATAGCGCCGATTCATCTCAACCCCCGAACGAGATGCTAGACAAGATGAAGCCGCGTATGACATTCCAGAACTTTGATAGCCGGGGTAACAGGGCAGATGCAGAGCAACAGAAGAGCCTGGAAAGCGCTCTAAGCTCAGCCCGGAGATTCGCGGAAGACCCCAGGGGATGGCTGGTCTTCACCGGCGTGACGGGCTGCGGCAAGACGCACCTGGCCGTGGCAATAGTGAACGAGCGGGAGCGACGGGGTCACGCCACGCTCTTTGCCTTTGTCCCAGAACTGCTGGACAGGCTTAGACTTACATTCAGCCCCCAGAGCACAGTAACGTACGACCAGTACTTTGAAGAGGTGCGCACAGCCCCGCTTTTGGTCCTGGACGACCTGGGATCCCATGCTACAACGCCCTGGGCAGAGGAGAAGCTGTACCAGATCATTGTATACAGGCAAGAGACGCAACTACCGACAATCATAACGGTGCGCGGCTTCGTAGAGAAACTGCCAGAAGCGGTGCAGTCGAGACTGAAAGATCAAAGCCTGGTGAGACGGGTACAGATCGGCGCGCCGGACTATCGGGACAGGGCAGGACGCGCCAGATCAACAGAGGCAACTTCTGGCCCCGCGCGCACCAGGCCATGAATGAGCCATCTCCCAGGAGATGGGATTGCGTGTTCTGCGAAATCGTCGCTCACGAGGAGTATGCCGACATACTCTACGAGGATTCCGACGTTATAGTCTTTCGCAACCTGCTCCGCTGGGTGCCACTGATGCTGCTGGCAGTGCCCAAGCAACACATGACTCAGGCGCAACTGTGGACGGACCCCATGATTGCCAAGGTGTCCAAGGTGGCGGCACAGATAGGCGTGCAGCAATGCCCCAGCGGGTTCAGGCTGCTATCCAACTTTGGGCTAAACGCCATGCAAAGCCAGGAGCACGGGCACCTGCACATCATTGGCGGCGTGCACCTTGGGCCGTACGCGTGACACCGTTCCTTGTCCAGAGCGGTCCGCCGAGTCACGCGGCGGGGCAACTGCAATGGGCAGCAAAGTTCAGAACTTGTACAGGCCCAGCTTAACCAGCTTCCTGGCAAGTTCAACGTCGCCCGGCTCTACGAGCACAGACTCATCGGGAAAAACGGCGGAGGCGGGCCTCCGGCCGCCCATGATCCGACTGCCCAGAGGTGTGTCGGCCACCTGTTTGACCTGCTCTAGCAGCAGATAGTCCTGAATCTCCTTGAACTCCCCTAGAGAGAGGTCCAGGAAATACAATACCGCCGCCACAACTCTTCCGAGCTATGGCGGTCAAAGAATCTGCCCTCAGACAACGTGGCAACCGCAGCAACCATTGTCTTTCCTCGCTTGTTCTCTTCTATCGTCTTCCCCAGACAATGAAGTCCCGGTATATGTCGTCCTCTTCAAGCTCGTAGTCGCTGATTTCCAGCGACGCCATCAGCCGCTCCAGCGCCGGGCGGGAGTAGATCTGCCGTTGGGGTTTCACTGACAGTGCCAAGGATGCATAGGCAACGGCGGCCCCCACGGATGCCAAAGCCTCTTTCAACGCCCCTGTTAGCCTGCCACGGCGCAGCTTCTCCAACACGCTCCCGACCGCTACGGCAGCCACTCCGCCAATTCCATCCCCCGAAGGATAGGAGATAATAAACTCCCCGCCTTTTCTCAAGACACGCAACATCTCCCTTGTGGCGGTTGCTGGATCCGCCAGAAAGTCCATGGTATGCAGGCAGAGGATGCGGTCAAACCGCCCATCAGCAAAAGCAAGCCGCTCTGCATTCATCTGTAGAGCTTCCACCGCTTTACCCTGGCGGCGGGCCTTCCTGCTAGCCATCACCAGACTACGGCGGGACAGGTTCACGGCTGTCAGAGATACAAAAGGCCCTCCAGGGCGCTGCAAGAGGCCAAGGAGTTCGTTCCCTGTGCCAGACCCAACTACCAGAACCTCACATCCAAAAAAGATCGACACCCTTGCAAGGCTGCTGCTTTGCAGGCGCTGGTAGGCAGGAAGCTGGCCAACGGTCAGGTCATACGCGAGGGTGTATACCCGGTCAAAATAGAAGTTCTGGAATCTGGAGCTCATGCGCTAAGACTCCTTCCCTCTCTGCGACTACCAGAGCCAGCTCCCATCTCCTGCCGAACGACGTTGCTTACCATCTGAGAGACCCTCTTCTATCTATCGCCTCTACGTTTCTCTCACGACACCAGAAAGGTCTAATGGGCCGCAAAACGTGCCATCCAGCGCCGCCACCAATGTGGCATTGCCCTGGCCCGATGCCTTTGCGTCCTTACCGGCGACCCGCCAGTTCACCTGGGCCGTGGAACCATAGATCGAGCCCAGAATGTCCGCGGGGTCAAAGAACACGCCGGACACAGTCCATTCCAGCTTTCCTTTCAGGACATCGTCCGCTGTGGTTACCGTCAGGCTCCCGTTGATCTTTCCCGAAAACGTCTTGGTTGCGAAGTCGAAAACGGAGTTCTCCCTGGTAATGGTGATTTCTACCGCCGCCCCGCTCAACGCATCCCAACCGGAGCTGGAATCAATCAGCCCTGCTTCCTTTTCACCCAGAGCCGTGAGACGTATGCCCGTTGGCTGCGGCGCTACCAATATTGCCGTTGGCAACTGAGTCAGGCAGATGTTGCCCGATGCTGTGAAGGGCTGCACTGAGTCCGCCAAGACCACAGCCGGCACTGCCAGGAGAACAAGAGCCAACAGACCAAACAAAATCTTGACCATCTTATGACCCTCCTTTCTAGCTAAGCCTCCAGTGCTATCCTTATTCATGCGATATTATGGAAAGTCGTGCGCGTCCTCACTGAGACCTCCCTGTACGGCTAAGGCAATTCACCATTGTCTTTTCGTGATGGCGCAGTTCCTGAAAAAGCCGGCGCCCACTCCCGCCGAGAGCAGAGCAGGGCATCCTGCATCACGACGCTAGTCGCCTCCTTACACCATATCTGCTGGCTCTGGAAACTGCTTGCACACGCGACAGCACACGGTCTAGCTGGTCCAGAGTGAATGGCTTCCTCATCACTGCAAAAGGCCCCACTTGCAACGCATCGGACATGATGCTGGAGTCTGGATAGCCCGTAACTATCACCACCTCAACGTCGGGGGCCACTCTGCGTACCTCTCTGAATGTCTCTGCCCCATTCATCTCAGGCATGATCATGTCCAGGAAAATCACAGCAAATGAATGCTTGGCAAGGAGTCCCAGCGCCCCCACTCCAGAGTCGGTATCAAGGCTTCTCCACCCGCTGGACGTCAGCGCCTCCTTGAAGAACTCGCGGAAACCGCTGTCATCGTCCACCACCAGGGCAAGCGGCGCCCACTTTTCACGCAGTGTCACGTAGGTGCCTTCGCCAGCCTTGCGGCGCACGTACCCCTCCTCTTCCAACACGTCCAGGGCGCTCTTGAGCGTGGCGAAAGATACGCCGTTGGCCTTCGCCATATCGTGCTGACCGGGCATGCGCTCCCCAGGCTGGTATCTGCCCTGTAGGATATGCTCCCTCAGGGTGTTAGCGACAGCCACATAGCGCAAACCTGGCTCCCTACCCCGAGTCGTTGTCATGGTCGTCTATTGAATAGCATACTAGTATACCGATACGCCATATCCATACTCTCAGTGCACAACTGCTTTGTCAAGCCAACCCTTTGCTTCAGCGCCCTGGGAAAGCTACTCTCAACCGTTTTTCAACCTATGAGAATAGCTAAAGGTTGGCACAAGAAAAGACGAACCCCCGACTTGCGTCGGGGGTTCGTTATCCAATCCTATGCCTTTGCTGGCAGAACAGGAGAGCCTGCCAAAAAACATCCAGGGATCAGCGAACAGCCGCTGGAGACTACCCGGAAATGCCTCCTGGTCTGTCCGCTCTGAACCCAACCACCCAGACGTTAGCTGGACTTGCTCCGCACCAGCCTTGGCCCCTCGGCGGCCTGTACCACATGAAGGCCACACTCCTTGGAGTTGGGGTCAAGCTCCCACCACCACCGTCCCGCCCGCGGGTCTTCGCCCGGCACCACAGCGCGGGTACACGGGCCGCAACCGATGCTGGGATAGTTCTTATCGTGGAGCTCGTTATAGGGGACCTGGTTCTGGCGGATGTACGCCCACACCTGGTCCGATGTCCACGCCGCCAATGGGTTGAGCTTCACTTTGCCAGGATGGGCTTCGTCCGGCTCCACCTTCCCTATGTTGGCCCGGGTTGGCGCCTGGTCTCGCCGCAGCCCCGTGGTCCAGGCGTCCAGGTCCTTCAATGCCCGCTCCACAGGCTCCACTTTACGTACGTCGCAGCAGAGATGGCGCATATCCAAGGACTTGTAAAACAGGTTGAACCCATGCTCTTCCACCATGGGCCGCACCTTGTTCATGTCCGGGTAGTACACCTCCAGGTCTATGCCATACCTCAGCCGGATCTGGTCCATCAATGTATAAGTCTCTGTAGGAAGACGAAGGGTATCCAGGGTGAACACCCGCGCCTTGGGATCGATTCTCCACATCATGTCTATGAGAGCCACATCCTCGGCCCCAAAGCTGGATGAGAGGGCGATCTTGGACTGAAAACGCTCCAGTCCCCACTCCAGGACATCCTGAGGTGTTTTGCCCTCCAGCTTCCTACTAGTCGCTTGAATCTCCTCCGTGGTAATAGCTGCCTTTGCTTTGCTCAACTTTACGTCTCCTTCTTTTTGATTCCGATTTGCGCTATCTCGACTTCGCCCAACAGTCCTTTTCAATAGGCCGTGTGCTGCCCTAGCACAACCCCGTATTCTACACCTTACGTCACACTAATGCCCTGCCGATGCTCCAAACATTGATAACGATGAGCGTTATCCCCACAATCAAGCCAAGGTGCCTTGCAGGAATATGGCGACTCACAAAGGCACCCAGAGGCGCTGTGACCAGGCTTCCAGCTACAAGGGCTAGTGTAAGCTGCCACGGAAAGCCAGACAATCCCAACTGCAAGAATAGTGTTGCAGAGATGGCAGCCGCCACAAAGAACTCCACGAAATTCACCGTTCCTATGGCGAATCGCGGGTGTTGAGATGATGTCAGCATAACTGCCGTTGTAGCGAAAGGACCAAAAGCGCCGCTCACGCCATTGAGAGCGCCGGCCACAACACCTATCCCTGCCAGCCTGACGGATGGGCGCGCAAGCACGGCAGCGCCGACACGCATGGGCCAAAAGCCTCGAGGCGCTACTGCAACTTCGTCAATGCTGCCGCCAGCGACACGCGGTAGAAGACGAACGGCCAAGACGTATCGGCGTAAGAGCAGCAAGCCCATTGCCAGTAGAACCACCGGGACGCCTAAGCGTGTAGCCCCGAGGGGCAAACGGGTGAGCATCAACGCCGCTGCTATGCCACCCACTACCCCGGCAATCGCAAGGGGAGCCACCCAAGACCAATTTATATTGCCGAAGCGCCAGTGGGACAGTCCAGAGGCCAACCCGCTCCCTACTTTAGCAGCGTTGACTATGCTCACTGCCAGTACTGGAGAGACACCCCCCGCCAACATGATGCTGCTGGCCAAGACGCCAAATCCCATACCTGCTATCGCATCTACTAGCTGCCCTGCGGCCCCGGCCGCGACTACTGTCATCAATATCAGCACCGACATTTATGCTTGCTCCGTTCTTTGCTATCGAGCAGGGTGATGAAAACCCCTTTTCGACCATCCCCCTGCCCCCTTCCT
>SHYF01000111.1 GCA_009692985.1 Dehalococcoidia bacterium | reverse complement strand
GCTGGGCACAGAGGCCAACGTAGTCTACCTGAACAAGATAGATAAGGAGACCAAGGTAGAGGCGCATGCATAGCAATGGCCATCTCGCCGAGGTGACGGAGGAGGAGTTTACCCAGGACGTTCTGGGTCGCCACGCTACCACCGGGCCTCGCTACCGGAGGTTAATGTGGATAACCGGCCTGCTATTTGTGATGGGCATCGCTGGGTTTGTGCTCCGCGCTGTCACCAGTGGATTCGATGAGCGCGAGCCGTGGGGGTACTTCGCCGCCACGGTTGCCTTCCTTATCACCACGGCCGGGGCTGCGCCCGTTGTGGCCGTTGCGCTACGCTTGGTCAAAGCCCACTGGCGGCGGGCCATGACCCGTATCGCCGAGATGTACGCCGCTGTAGGCGTTCTGACGCTCCTCATGTTCATCCCGCTGCTCTTTCTGGTACCCTCGGCGGCGGGACGCAGGACGCTGTGGTTCCAGGATACGGATCCCCCAACCCTGGGTCTGCATAGCTCCTTGATAATACCCGGCGCGCCTCACGTGTGGGTGACACTTCAGATAGCGCTGTTTGTGCTGGTAAGCCTGGCCCTGCTGCGGCTATCCGCCAGACCTGACATGGCTGTATTGCGAGCGCGTGCTTCGGGCAGGCTTGCCGCCTGGGGACGCCGCATGTCAGCCGGCTGGCTGGGCACCCAAAAACAGTGGACGGTGTTTCAGGTAGGGGTAGGTGCGTTAGGCGCTTTGTTCTTCATTATGCTGATTGGCACTGTTACCCTGTATTGCATAGACTTTGGCATGACACTGGTCCCCGGCTGGCGCGACTCTATCTTTGCCGCGCAGCAGTCCGTCAACGCACTTCAGGGCGGCCTGGCCACAACTGTGCTTACACTGTGGCTGGTACGCCGGTACGGAAAGCTGGAAAAATACATCCACATGGAGCACTTCTGGGGAGCCAGCAAGATACTGCTGGCGCTGACGCTCCTGTGGTTCTACTTCTGGTGGTCGGCATTCATAATCTTCTGGTATGGCCGCCAGCCCGCCGAGCAAGCCGTCCTGCAACTGCTAATGTTCGGGCCATATCGGTATGTCTTCATCCTTGCATTCGTGTTCTGTTTTATAGCGCCGTTCCTGACTCTGCTGTGGAACGGCGTGCGCAGAAGCACCTGGGGGCCTCCATTGGCTTCCGCGTTCATCCTGATAGGAATACTGCTGGACAAGACACGCCTGTATGTTGCGGCCTACTCGGTGCCCAATGACGAAATCACGGCGCATCTTCTGGAGAAGGTGCCGCCTACCAACTATCCAGACATCATAGATTTGATGATGGTGGTGGGCGCTATTTCCGGGGCGGTCTTCGTATACTTGGTGGTGGCAAGGGTCATTCCTGTCTTCTCCATGTGGGAGATGACAGAGGGAATCCGGTTGCGGGCGGTCAGGCCATTCCTCAAGACCAAAATGGTGGTGTTGGGGAAGCCGGACTAGCTATGCATAAGGAAGTTATTGGTACAGGAAAGATGCTGGTAGAGATGCAGAGGGCCATGCCCTGCTCCGCTCGTATGATTCGGCTAGCTCACCACGAGCGGAGCAGCAATCCCGCTCGTGGTGAGCTAGCCTGCCCTGAGCGAAGCCGAAGGGAAGGATATGAGCAGAGCAGGGCAACACATGCCTCTGCTGAGCACAAGGAAAGGTAAGGAGCATGCAAGAGAGGGTGACGCTGACTTCCACGCAGATCAACACCGATCTGCTGCGCAACGTTCTAAAAGCGCCTCTGTGGTACTGGCTGTTGATGGGCTTTCTTGCCTCTATCACCCTTGCCGGCTCTATCGCCGTTGGGTTCATGGTCAACAAAGGCCTGGGAATCACAGGGCTGAACAGGCCTGTCATGTGGGGGTTCCTTATAACAGACTTTGTGTTCTGGATCGGAATCAGCCACGCCGGCGTGATGCTCTCAGCCATCCTTCGCCTCAGCAAGGCTGAGTGGCGGCGTCCTGCCACTCGGGCGTCGGAAGTGCTAACTGTCTTCTCCCTGATGATCGCAGCCCTGCACCCTGTCATCCACTCCGGGCGACCGTGGAGGACGTTGTACTGGGCCTTCCCCTACGACTTCTCTCGCGGGATATTCCCTGACATCCGTTCGCCGCTGATCTGGGATCCCGCCGCCATATTCACCTACCTGACTGGAAGCACACTCTTTGTCATCGTGGCGCTGGTGCCAGACCTGGGGGTAATCCGAGACAGGACCACAGGGATAAGGCACCACATCTACAGCCTAATGGCCATGGGCTGGCGGGGTACGCCCAGGCAATGGAAGCTTCAGACCATCGCCGGGTTCCTGCTGTCGGCGCTGCTGCTGCCTGTGTTCGTCTCCGTCCATAGCATAGTGTCATGGGACTTTGCCGTGCAGATTGGAGTAGAGGGGTGGCACGCCACCATATTCGCACCATACTTCGTCATTGGCGCAGTGTTTTCAGGAGTCTCAGCAGTGGTAACCATGGTGATCCTGATGCGCTGGATGTTCAAATGGGAGGCATACATACGGGCAGAGCATGTTGATGCGCTGGGCAGATTGTTGATTGCCATAGGGACAGCCTGGCTTTTCTTCTTCTTCCTGGAGTTCTCCATGGCGCTCTATAGTCTGGAAGACCAGGAGATCGCCCTGAGAGAGATGCAGGTGTTTACCTGGCCGTACAACATGTTGTTCCTGGTGTTCGTTGTGACCGGGTACCTGTTCCCAGTGACCATGTGGCTGTTCCGCGGGGTGCGCCGTAACCTTGTGCTGATGCTTATCACATCCCTGTCAGTGAACGTAGGCATGTGGCTGGAAAGGTTCCTGATCATTATCCCCAGCCTTGCAAGGAAGTCTCCATTGAGCTTCGACTGGAGGTCGTACCATCCGAGCATAGTGGAGATCACAATAGTGCTGTCGGCCTTCGCCACTGTTTTCCTGCTGCTGCTGGTGTTCGCCAAGGTATTCCCACTCATTCCACTCTTTGACGTTAAGGAAGGCCAGACCTTGGCCGATAATGTTCAGATAGGCCGTAAGAGCGTTCCCGCCCTCCGGGTAGAGGAGTAATATCATGGTCCAGATCCTCGGGTTGTTCAAACAGGCAGAGGTGGCGGCCAACGCCACAGAGGCTTTACAGCAAGCTGGCTACACCAACCAGCAGTTCGAGTTGCTGACAGACCATCCGTACCCCGATGGCGCGTTTGGCGAGAGGGTGACAAAGCACAGGCTGTACGTCTTTCCGTTCATAGGCGCACTGCTAGGGTTCTCGGTTGCGCTGCTGCTGACCACTGCGACCCAGGCGGCCTATCCCATGGTTACGGGCGGCAAACCAATTCTTGGGCTGCCTCCAATGATCATCATCGCCTACGAAGGCACCATGCTGGGGGCAATACTTTTCACTGTCTTAGGCATATTCTTTGAATCACGCATACCAAATTTCAAAGCTGGCATTTACGATCCGCGCATCACTGAGGGATACATTGGCATCACACTGGACTGTGCTACCGAAAGGGTGAACGCTGTGGAGCAAGTGCTCCGACGGGCGGGGGCAGAGGACGTCCTTACCAAGGAGTAGTGACCTGAACATGGAATCTGGGGGGCGATCAACCATACGGCGACTTGGCCTGGGCAGCGCCAGGAGCGGTGGAGTGCTGCTCTTGGTGGCGCTGTCAGTTATTCTGCTGACCGGGTGTTCCAGGGGAGCGTATCCTCTGGACTTCTTCCCAGAGATGCACTATGCCCAGTCATACAAGATTCAGGAGCCGCCCAGCCTTTCAGCGCCCGCGGGTTCTGTGCCGCGGAATGTAACAGGCGGTCCTCTGCTTGGAACGCTACCAGAGGTAGAGTACACTCTAGCGCAGGCAAAGCTGCTGGTGAACCCTGTTTCAAAAGATGCCAGCGTGAGCGCAGGCGCAAAGCTGTACCGGGCCAATTGCGCCGTCTGCCACGGGGCCGCCGGTCTTGGAGATGGGCCAATGAAGGACCGCTTGGTGACGGCAGGCTACCTGGCCAGCCCAGCAAACCTCACTGGGGCTGGGCCAACCAAGGCCAAGCCCGATGGCGAGGTGTTCCTGATCGTAACCAAGGGATTCGCAGCAGCCTACGGTTTGCCTGCGGACAGGTTCGTCATGCCTGCTTTTCGCAAGCTTCTGACAGATCAGGAACGGTGGGCGCTGGTGCAGTACATACGCTCCATTCAGCAGTAGTGTGGCCCAGGCAGGGTTCTAGATACTCCTTCGACAATCCCCCTTTGTCCCCCATTCCTTCGTCTGCCTTCGGCGGATCTGGCCAGGAAGGGGTGAGTATGGGCGCAATACATTGCGCCCATACAGGATATCCTCAGACCCCCGTCAGAATCCCGACTGGTCGGGACCCTCTGGTCACCCCTTATTCAACAGCCACCTAAATACACACGGGACCCCCTGAGGCAACAATCCCCACAATGTACCATCGCCTGGGTTATAATGTCAGAATCCCATTGCGAGGTTTGCACCAATGAACATAGTTGTGTGTATTAAGCAGACTCCCGTGGCCGCGGATGCCAGGTTGGATCCAATCACCAAGACTCTGGTAAGGGAAGGGGTCAACCTGACGATAAGCAGCCTTGACCGCCGCGCCCTGCTGGAGTCGATCCGGCTGCGGCAGGAGACGGGAGGAACCGTCACGGTCATAACCATGGGGCCGGCCCAGGCGAAGAGCGCTTTGGTGGAATGCCTGGCCCTGGGGGCAGATAAGGCTGTGCATCTCGTGGACCGGGCCTTTGCCGGCGCCGACACGCTGGCCACGGCTCGCACGCTTGCCCAGGCAATAAAGAAGCTAGCTCCAGACCTGGTCGTGTGCGGCAAGTTAACCATTGATTCGGAGACGGCCCAGGTGCCAAGCGAGATGGCCGAGTTCTTGGGCATGCCCCAGGTAACATCGGCGCGGAAGATCAAGCCTGTTGCCGGCAATGCGGCACTATGGGTGGAGCAAGAGACGGACGAAGGTTGCGAGCGTTATGAAGTGACATTACCGGCTGTGCTTTCAGTTACGGAGTTGGTCATAGCGGGCCGGAGGCCCACACCCGAGGAGCTTCAGGCGGCCAGCGGCAAGGAGGTGGTCACCTGGACGGCGGCTGACCTGGGCGGGGACCCATCGGGGTACGGCCAGACAGGATCTCCTACGCGCGTTGTAGAACTGCGCTCCGCCGAGCTAGAGCGCAAGGGTGTGGTTGTCACAACGGAGGACCCGAAGGAGGCTGCCGAGAGGCTGAAGGAGTACATGGTGGCTAGTGGCCTGTTCCGGCCCCGCGCCAGCCAGGTAAAGCTGAAGCAGCGCCCTCCTTTGCCATCCAGCGCCGACCCAAAGAAGGCAGTGTGGGTCTACGTTGAGCTGGTGGCGGGCAAGCCTCGCCCGGTGACGTATGAGCTGCTGGGAGCTGCGCACGACCTGGCCAGCGGACTGGGAGGCGAGGTAGCTGCCGTGATGATCGGCGGCCCAGATGTTCAGTCCCTTATCCCGGAGCTTGGCGCGCATGGGGCAGATACCGTCTACATGCTCCACGGAGATGCCTATGCTAGCTACGACACCGAAAGGTACACCGGTGTGCTCGCCTCGGCGGTGCGCCGGCACAATCCACACGTCTTCTTGCTTCCTTCCACCACCATAGGGAGAGACCTGGCGCCCAGGCTTGCGGCGCGTTTGCAGATAGGTCTTACCGGCGACTGCATTGGCTTGGAGTTGGAACCAAGCGGCGAAATCGCCCAGATCAAGCCTGCCTTTGGCGGGAACATAGTTTCACCCATATACTCGCGCACCCGGCCTGTGATGGCCACGGTGCGGCCTGGGATGCTCACCCCGCTCA
>SHYF01000110.1 GCA_009692985.1 Dehalococcoidia bacterium | reverse complement strand
GAGCCTGCCCTGAGTGAGCCGAAGGCTTGAGCGAAGCGAATGGGGAAGCCGAAGGGTCAGGGGAAAACAGGGGTGTCCACTGTTCCTCCTTCTCTTCTTACCCCCATCCTCGAAGGAAGGGGGCCAGGGGGATGGTTCGCTAACGCCTATGCAAGACATCATCACCATGGCCGACATGGGCCTAATCTTCGATGTGACTGACGACCTGGGCATAGACCGCGAGTCTATCCGCGTAGAGCTGACCAAGGAAGACCCGGGTTCCGTCCGCCGCACCGCCGGTGGCCTCATCGAGATTGTCATCCCACTGACTACGCCTTTGGAATCGTGGCTGCCCGTGCTCAAGGCAGAGCTTCAGAAGCTGGGGTTTGGTTAATGGGTCACATATACCACCCAATGCCAATGGTGCGACCCCATCCCGATCGTGGTAAGCCATGCCTCCTGCCCGTCTACTCTGAGCGGTACCGCCAAAGCTGGGGGATAGCCACAACGATGATCAGTACAAAGGTGATGCACAGCCCGCTGCCCAGCATGAGCGCGTGAGGTGCCCCCATCTGTTGCGCGGCAAAGCCCGCCACCAGACCTCCAAGCGAGTTGGTTCCCATGGCAAAGACGGTGATTAGGCTGGACGCCCGACCCTGCATCTCGTCTGGTGCCAGCATCTGGACAGTGGTCCGGCGGATAGCCACGCTGATGGCATCGGTCAGCCCAAGGAGGCCTATCGCTATCAGTGTCATCCAGAACCAGGGTGAGGCCCCCATCAAAGCTAGGCTCGCCCCGAATATGAGGGCTGCCACCACGGCCACGGCCCCTTTGCGCCGGAAGTTTCCCGCCAGCAAGAGCAGCCCAGGGCCCACGATAGCGCCCACGGCAGGTGCCGCGTACAGGATGCCCAGGCCCGTGGCCCCAACTTTATAAACGTCTTTGGCAAAGATTGGAAGAAGAGGCTGATAGTAGCCCGCTAGCACCGCTGCGAAGTCCAGCAGGAATAGCGCAAGGATGATCCGTTGGAACCAGATAAACTGGAAGCCCCCCCACAGCATTGGTAACGTCACGCGCCTTGAGGCCCCTTCCGGTTTGCCCGAGGTCCGGAGGGACAGGATGGCCAGGATGGGAACAACGAACAAGACACCGGTGACGAAGTAGACGCTGCCCAGGCCGATGCGGTCAATGAGCAGGCCCGCCAGGACAGCGCTGAAAAGCCTCGTGAGTTGCTGTGTGGCGATGTTCAGTGTCACAGCGTTCAGCAGATGGGTCCTGGGCACAATCCGGGGGATCATGGCTTGTTGCGCCGGCCCGCCAAAGGCTCCCACGAAGGAGTTCATGGCGGTGAGGACGTATATGTGCCAGACCTGGATGGCCCCGGTAGTTGTGAGGACGCCGAGGATAAGAGCAGGGATAATGTTAAAGCCCTGGCTGAAGAGCATCAGCTTCTTGCGGTCCACCACATCGGCCAGTGCGCCGCCGAAGATGCCAAAGAGGACGTTGGGAAGTGCCTGAAACAGGCTGGTGAGGCCCAATTGCAATGGCGAGCTCGAAATAGCGTACACCTGGTAAAGGTTCGCCACCTGACGCATCTGGGCGGATGTGGAAGAAAAGAGGCCACTGCCCCACAAGAGGCGGTAGTCCCTAATTAGCAGGGCAGACCATGGCCGGATAGGTTTATCCGGCAAATCAGGTTCTACTTCCGCGTGGGAACTGTCCACTTACGTCGCTTTCTCCGCGCGTTGCAGCAGCTTGGATAGGCTGCTCCTGTTTGACATGTTCACCCTTACTCCTCATCCGTGGAGCGCATTTCCTTGCTTGGGCGATCCTAGTGAGCGATGTTATAACGGTGCTGCATATGTGTCAAATTGCAGAGGTCAAGCAACCATAAGCAGACCAGCCTATCATAGCAACTCTGCACCATCCTATTCCACAATCCATTTTCCCCTCCCTGTTCAAGGGTGAGGCGTACACAGGGTGAGAGGGTTTTCTGATCCCCTCTTGACATTCTTGCCACTCTTGATATAATTAGCACAAACGTTCTTGTCTAGAGGAGGCCACCAATGCTCATCCACTCTTCCCCAGACGTCTACGACAAGCTCCGACACCTGGGCGGCATGGCTGCCGACGACGTCCTCTCCAACGAGACGGAACGCCGCTTCAACGTCCCCGGCCACGCTTACACCCAGCCGCGCAACCGCGACCTGCCCGCGGGCGTCTACCGCGCCGCCATGCCCAACGGCAAGTCCATCTCCCTCATGCGTGTCATGTTCACCGACTTCTGCAAGTACGACTGCGCCTACTGCCCCAACAGCACCTGGGTGCCCAGGAAGCGGTACGCCTTCAAGGTGGAGGAGCTGACCGGCCTGTTCATGGAGTTCACCGCCGCCAGACGGTGGAGGGTCTGTTCCTCAGCTCCGGCATCGCCGGCAGCCCGGACAAGACAATGAGCAAGCTCCTGGATGTGGTGGACATGCTGCGGAACCACTACCGGTTTCGCGGCTACATCCACCTGAAGGTCATGCCCGGCACCTCTTCCCAGTACGTGGAGGACGCCTACCGTCTCGGCACACACCTTTCAATCAACATGGAGACTCCAACAGAGGAACACATGCGGCGCGTCAACACCATGAAGGACTTCAACACCCACATTCTGGAGCCCATGGGCGCCATCCACCGGCTCACCCAGGACGACGGCACTGGAGCGTCAGGTCAGGTGACGCAGATGGTGGTGGGAGCTGCCGATGAGTCCGACTGGGACATCTACCAGCGCATGACGCAGCTCTACGGCCAGTGGGGGTTCAAGCGCATCTACTATCAGCCCTTCCGTCCTGCGCGCTACACGCCCCTTGAGGAGCACCCGGCCACGCCCATGCTGCGGGCACACCGCTTGTACCAGTTGGACTGGCTCAGCCGCATCTACGGCTACACGGAGGAGGAGTTGCGTCCCACCTTTGGCCTTTCGGGCGACTTATCCCTGGAGATGGATCCCAAGCTCGTGGTGGCTGTCGAAGGTGGACAGGACAGCCAGGTGGACCTCAACACCGCCGATTACCGGCACCTCTTACGGGTGCCTGGCATAGGGCCAGTGGCGGCTAAACGCATAGTCGCGCAAAGGCAGCATCACGCCGTTGACACATGGCACGACCTGCAAGCCATGGGCGTGGTGGTCAAAAGGGCAAAAGCCTTCGTGGCATTTCCAGGGCATCACCCGGAGCGTCCCCAGCAGCTAAAGCTGGAGATGTTCCAGCAGCATGGCCAAGCGAAGTCGATGCCCGCTGCGACCGGCGCAGGATGAGCAGCCTGCGCCACCCACGCCTGCGGCGGCTGTCCGATAGCAGGCCTACGCCCGGCTTTGCCTCGTGCGAGCGCCGCCACGGTCTGATGGTCGGGGATACGCCTTAGCCTGCGCTTCGGCTCCCGCAAAGGGAACCATTATCTAGAACGCCCATGCTCGACCATTGACGGCCCTGCCAGCACACTCTACGATAGCAGTGATGGGGCGTGGCGCATTATATAAGGGCATAGCTCTTCTGTCTATGTCGGGGCGTGGCGCAGCGGTAGCGCGCTTGGTTTGGGACCAAGAGGTCGCCGGTTCGATCCCGGCCGCCCCGACCACTCTTCTGTTCCGTCGCCAGAGACATAATCACTCTTGCTGGTTTGCCGAGCCGTATGATACGCAGGTTCCATTATGAACGAGACCGAATCGCCCTACAATACGCGGAAGACGCCCTCTAAATCCAAGGGCCGTGTGCGCCGTAGCATAGCGAGGCACATGCGCAGGAACCTCATCACCGGCAGCCTGATGCTGGTTCCCGTAGCTTTGACATATCTGGTGCTACGTTTCATATTTGACTTGACAGACGGGGTTTTGCAACCAACAGTCCAATGGGCATTTCAGAGGTTCGGTCTGGATTGGACAGTCCCTGGGGTTGGCCTCCTGGTGGCGGTGATTCTTGTTTACTTTACAGGATTCTTCCTGGCCAACGCCGTGGGACGCCGGATGGCCAGGTGGGCCCAGGGTGCAGTGATGCATCTTCCACTGATAGGTACGGTCTATAGCGCCTCTCGTAAACTTGTGGAGTCCTTTTCCGGAACGGGAGAGACGGGGTTCAAGCGTGTGGTAATGCTCGAATACCCCAGGCAGAACGCCTGGACCATTGGCTTTCTCACAGCCATCACCACTGCTTTGGATGGCAAGCGCATGGCCGTAGTGTACATACCAACGGCGCCCACGCCCACCTCCGGATGGGTGGCCATGGTGCCAATAGAAGATGTGTGGGATACAGATCTCACGGTGCAGACGGCAATGCAGGCAGTCTTCTCTGGTGGGATTGTAACACCTGCGGTTATCAAGACTCGCAAGCTAGAGTTGACTGGTATCCTGGACAGCATACTGCCTGAGACGACGGAGAAGGGACCTAGCTAGGAGCCTCCACCCGCTCCTGGAACTCAGCCAGCTTACGCTCCAGGGCATGCTGGCGAAGCGCCATGGTCAGGTCGCCTCGGGTTCGCTCCAGGACCCCTCGCAACTGGTCTGTAGTACGTCGCAAGCCACCGGTTATGGCCTCGGGAAAGTCCATGGTGACCAGCAGGCTGTAAACGTCGTCCATTGTATTCATCCACTGCTCGCACGTGGCCATGTCGTTGCGCCGCAGTGCGTCCAGGATGGTACGCCGCAGCTCACTGGCAGCCTCTGCCAGGCCATTGAGGTACGGAGCCGTCTCCACGCCCAGGTCGCCAGGACCAGAAAGAGGGGTGCCCGAGAGAAAAGCCAGGATGGCCCATGCCTCGGCATACTCCTTCTGGGCATCGGCCACGTAGCCAGAATGGTATAGGTCAAGGTGGTCCCTAACAGCAACCCGCACCTGGTCCAGGTGGGTTTTGGCCTGCTGTAGCAAGGAGCGACTTTGGTCGTACTCTTGGCGATGCGCAGCGCGGATGGCGCTGGCGCACAGGTGGATAATCTGCCGCGTCAGTGGATATGCCTGCTCGCGGGCGGCGTGGGTCGTGGCCAGGCGCTCCTGGGCCTCTCTTGCGATGGCGCTAAGGGCCTGGCTATGGAGAGCCATGTATTATGCCTCCTGGGCGAGCCGTGCGGCGAGCCTGGATCCGCTCCACCAGTAGGCGTGCCGCCTGCTCCGGGTCATCGGCCAGACAGACGGCGCCTATAACGCAGATGCCATCGGCGCCCGCCTCCAGCACCGGGTCTACGTTGTCCAGGGTAATGCCGCCAATTGCCACTATCGGTATGCGCGAAACCCGCTGCCGCACCTGGCGCAGCCCCTGAATGCCAGCGGGACGTGTGTTTCCCTTGGAGTCCGTGGAGTACATGGCCCCAACGGCTAGGTAGTCCGCTTGCTGCTGCGCCGACATCTCCGCTTCTTGCAGCAGCGCATTGGATGTGCCCAGGAACTGGGTTGGGTACAGTACGCGGCGGGCTTCGGCGACAGGTAGATCGTGCTGGCCAACGTGCAGCCCGTGCGCTCCACAGGCTGCTGCCAGGTCGGCGTGATCGTTGATAATGAAGGATGCGCTGTGCTCCTGGCACACCGCCATGAGCCTGCGGGCCACAGGAAGCTGGTCGCCCTTATCGTGAATCTTATCCCGGAGTTGGATAGCGGTAGCGCCGCCCATGAGGGCAGCCTTGGCCACATCAACGACATCGCGCCCGCGGGTAAGCTGCGGGTCAACTATGATATAGAGGCCCGCTACTCGCCAGGCCGCTTCCATGCGGGCGCTGGCTGCCAGGGCGTTCTCCACCTGGGACGCTAGCTCCTTGAGGGCAGATGGGCTGCTATTGATAGAATTCGCATACCTGCTCAGCGCTCCGGCCAGGGCAGCGGCCTCCGCGAGAGTAGGGG
>SHYF01000109.1 GCA_009692985.1 Dehalococcoidia bacterium | reverse complement strand
GGGCTATCCCAGGCAGCTATTACCCCTTCCCAAATGCCTCCAATATAGCGGCAGCGTGGAGTATGCCTTTCAGGAAGTAGTCTATCCGAGCGTTCTCGTTAGGGGCGTGCATCTTATCGTCGGGGAAGCCTATGCCGGAGGATGCGATTGGCACTCTCAGCCCTTCCGATACACAGTGCATGGGGCCACTGCCAGCCATGGTGGGTACTAATATGGGTTCCTTGCCATACACGTCTCTGGCCGTGTCGCTGACCAGCTTCACAAAGGGCGAGTCCATAGCCGTGCGGGAAGGGCCTTCGCCGTCGGAGAAGTTGACGGTTACGTCTGAGAACCCCTGGGCGGCCAGATGAGCCTTGAGTTTCGCCAGGATGTCGTCTGGGCGCATGTCCGGCACTAGCCGGAAGTCCAGCTTGACCATAGCCGTGGCGGGCAGGACTGTCTTGGATCCCTCGCCGGTGTAGCCAGACTCTATGCCGCAGATGGTGCAGGTCGGCTCAAACAGGTGACGACGGCGCAGGGATTCGCCGTGCACGCCCTTCAGAAAACCTGGTATGCCCAGCTCTTGCTTCAACTGGTCATCCTCATCGGGCATCTTGGCCACCGCCGCCAGCTCAAGGGGAGTGGACGGGCGTACGTGGTCGTAGAAGCCGGGGATGAGTATGTTCTCATTCCTGTCTTTAAGGGTAGACAGCGCCCATGCCAAGCGCCAGGCCGGGTTGGGCACGACGGTGGCGTAGGACGAGTGCGAGTCGCGGGCGGCGGAGCGCACCTGGAGTTCCACATACAGGATGCCCTTGAGTCCCAGTGTGATCTGCGGGTTGCCTGCCCAGTTGACGCCGCCGCCCTCCCAGATGCAGGCGTCGGCCTTGAGCAGGTCCTTATGCTCTTCCACGAACTGAGCGAATCCCGGGCTGCCTATCTCCTCGCATCCTTCGATGCAGAACTTCACGCCTGCGGGTAGCTGGCCATGCACCGCCTGGTACGCTTTGAGGGCGGCGAAGCGCGCCACCAGGTGGCCCTTGTCGTCACTGACGCCCCGGCCGTAGATGCGGCCATCGCGCTCCGTGGGCTCAAAGGGCGGCGACTCCCATAGCTCCAATGGCTCCGCGGGCTGAACGTCGTAGTGGTTGTAGAATAGGAGCTGCTTGCTGGAGCGGCCTGCACGCTGGGCGTACACCACGGGGAATCGCGGATCCCTGGTGGGCAGGATGCGGACCGAAAAGCCTATCTCCTCCAGCATCTGCTGGACTAGCTGGGCGCACTCTTTGACGCCCAGGTTCTGGGCGGCGACGCTGGGCTGCCGGCACAAGCGTTTCAGGTCCTCCAGGTAGTCTGGCAGGTGGTCTTCAATGTGGCGCTGTATGGCTGTGTCCATGATTCTCCTTCGCTCACTTGGATTATACCTGTGCGGATGAGACCACGCCAGACTAAAGCCGCACCTCTCCGTACCCCCGTTGCCATCGTACCAGTTTCCCGCTAAGATAGGCGCTATTCAGGAGGTGCCAGCGGCCCTAATGTACGTGGATATGCACTGCCACTCCGTTTCATCCGACGACTCTCGCGCCACGGTGGAGCAGTACCTGAAATGGATACAGGTACTGCGCAAGCGCGGTCAGCAGGTGGATGCCATTGTGCTCACGGAGCACCGCAAGTTCGACGCGGAGCACGACTACTCGGCACTCTCTAGCCAGTACGGCGTGGTGGTGCTGAAAGGGTCTGAGCTGGACACCCGCTACGGCCACTTCCTGGTTTACGGGGCCAACCAGAGGCTTCAGCGGTCCTTTGACTTCACCGACACGAAGCTGGACTCCGTTGCCCTGATGCAAGAGGCCAAGGAGTGCGGCGCTATAGCCATACCTGCCCATCCGGGGCGCTTTGGCATAGGCTTCTGCGAGTACGTGGACAAAGGCCCCGATTTCAGCGACGTGGGTATCGTGGAACTGCTCAACGGTGGCAGCCGCCGCGGCGAAAATGAGCGAGCTGAGGAGCTTGTAGGCAAGAAAAGCTTCTTGGGCACCGGCGGTAGCGACGCCCATTTTGTCAGCGCCATCGGCACCTGCCTGACGGAGTTTCCGCAGAACATCCGCAACGAGCAGGAGCTGGTGGAGGCGCTCCTGGCCAAGGAGTTCCGGGCTGTCCGACTGGAGGAGACCAACCATCACTAGCCTGGTAGAGTTGAATCAAACCGTTTGCATTAGTGCAGTTGTAAGGAGGTGCCATGACCACGCAGGAGTTGGAGTTCGACCGCAGTCAGCTAGGCGTTGAGTACGATGCAGGCAGCTTCCCAGTCAAGGCGGAGTCCATCATAAAGTGCTGCCGTGCCCTGGGAGAGAGTAACCCCATCTACCTTGATGAGAAGGCAGCCAGGGCTGCTGGCCATCCTGGGCTGGTAGCGCCACCGGCATTCTGCGGCATCTTCGTGAGGGGTTTTGGCAGGCCGGACATCAAGCTGAAGGCTGGCGGCGGCGGAATGCACGCCGGCGAGGTCATCGAGAACCATGTGCCCGTTTATGCTGGGGATGTTCTGAGCGCCAAGACATCGTTGAAGGATGTGTACGCAAAGACGGGACGCACGGGCACCATGGTATTCGTCGTCTGGGAGACATCCTTCACCAACCAGCGTGGCCAGAAGGTGGCCGATGTCCAAGAGTCCTTCATGAGGAGGGCGTGAACGTGACGCGATACTACGACCAGGTGGATATGGGGGATGAGCTTGCCTCGGTGGAGAAGGAGGTCTCGGACCAGATGGTCCTCGACTTCTGCGATGTCTGGAGCAGCGGCGGCGGTGCGAGCCGCTTCACCGACCACGAGATCGCCAAAAAAGAGGGGCTGCCCGGGGCTATCGTCCCAGGGATCATGAGCATGAACTACATGGCCCAGTTCCTGGCTGGTTGGGCGGATGGCGGGCAGCTCAAGAAGCTGGATGTCGTGTTCCGCCAGCCCGTGCAACATCCCCAGACCATATCCTTTGTGGGTGTCATCACCGACAAGAACCAGGTGGCCGGGGAGAACCAGGTTGAGTGTGACGTCTACATTCAAAACGCTTATGGAGACAGACTGGTGGGCGGCAAGGCCACTGTGGTGCTGCCTGGCCGAAAATAATGAATAGGCCGCTTTGGCCCAAATAGGCAACATCAGCCACCCAACCAGGTTGCCACGCCCCGATTCGCAAACTCATCGGGGCTCGCAACGACGAGGGGTTAGCCTTGCAGAGCAGGCACGAGACTTTGTGGCATCGATTCGCTGATCTGCGGTAAGTTTGCGTCTTTGATGAAAGCTGGTTGGCCTGAGCGTACAGAAGCCAAAACTCACCCCGTGTTTGAGATTAGGCCACAGCTATGGTAGCCACGAACCTAAGTCCCGAGCTGAGGCCGCTGGGCTTTCATCCCTACACTCCGCCAGACGAGGTAACCCAGCGCTATCCAGGCAAACCCCAGCACGACTATCGGAATTTCGAAGTATCGTTCCCAAAGTGGCTCCAGGGCACCACCCAGGCCCATCAGCGGCAATGCCAGCACACCCATGGCCAACGGCAGAGCTCTCCATCGCGGCGGCAAAATCCCAGCACGCAGACTAGCCACCCCTAACAATACCAAGCCACAAAGCGTAGTCAAGCATCCTCCCAGAATGAGGAGAGACTGAGGGGAAGCGAATTCCTCGCTGCTTGAGAACCCATTCTCAGAAAATAGACCATAGGGTATGGCTGCTACCCAGGCGATGCACGCGACGGCAGCAAGGAAGAACCCTGCCTTGCTCAGCCGCTTGGAGCGCTCCTTTACCTGGGCATAGAGGCCGATCAGCCCAATCGCAAAAAAGGGTGGGGCAATCTCAAATACAACTGGGGGCTGTATGCCAGTTATGATGATACCGCCCCCTTTGATGACAAACATGAGCCCGCCCAGTGTGGCTGCTAGGCCACCCAGACGAGTTATGTAATCCGTGCTTTTGAGGCTGAACACTGCTCTGACCTCTTTCGCTAACACGTGCTTGGTTGCCCATTCACCGCTACTCTGTCCGTGGGGCTGCTGCGTGCTCTCCATAACCGGCCTGCTCGCCCAGCCAGCTCAGGCGCAGGTTACGCATGGTAGGCGAGAACGCCAGGATAGCCACGGCAAAGATAATGGCAATGGCGCTCTGACCAATTGCCATTGTTGATGCGCCTACCAAGTCCGCCCCAATACCTGAGAGAAACGTGGTGCCAGCCCACACTATTTGACCGAGCTGGAGGACACTGGTGACACGACCTCGCATGTGGTCGGGCGCCACCAGCTGCAACACGGTCTGGTTGGTTGCCATGTAAACTGCCTCAGAGGCCCCTGTAATCAACAGAAACGGCACCACATAGTAGACGTTCCCGATAAGAAATCCCATCAACGCGAAGCCCAGGTGCGATAGGGCAAATATGATAAGCGAGACGATTTGCAATAGTCCACGTTTGTCAACACGGCTGATAGATGCAGTGAACAGGCCGCCAAAGATGGCGCCTACTCCAATTGCGGAGAACATGATACCCAGAGCAAATGCGCCAGAGTGGAACATTTGCTTGGCAAGGATTGGCATCAGTGCCTGGTGGGTCGGAATAAGGAAAAGTGGAGACACCAGGCTGATGACGAACAACATCCGTGCGTTTGGGTTATTTCCTACGAAGGCAAACCCTTCTCGCATCTCTCGGAAGAACGCATGTGTGGGTGCGGTTTTAGCGCGGGTTGCCGCCGGAAGCCGGATCATGAGGATGGTAGCCATGATGCACAGGTAGGCAACGCTCTGGATAAAGAAGTTGGTTGCCGCACCAGCGAAGACGATGACAATACCAGCCAGCATCGGCCCCACGGCCCTAGAAACACTGGTGGCTATCTGATTCCATGCAATCGCATTTGGAAGCATGTGCCGCGGCACAACGTCGTAGACCAAGGCTCCCCTGGCCGGCATGTTCACAGTGTTCGCTATAGCTACCAGGATGACGAACAAGAAAAGATGCCATGTCTGGACTGTATCTAATGCCAGGTCTATAGCCAAAAGAAATGTGAGGACGAATAGCGCAAACTGGCTGGTGCTTACAATGTGCTGGCGGCTGATCCGGTCAGCCAGCACGCCAACCATGGGCGTCACCAGTAACATTGGAATTATGCGGATGCCGTTGATCGCCCCCAGAATGGTGCCGGAGCCAGTTAGGTCATACACCACCCAGCTTAGGGTGGTCATTTGCAACCAGGCGGCAGCGCTGGTAAAGAAGCCGCCGAGCGATAGGTACTGGAAGTTGCGGATTCGGAGCGACTCGAACATGCTGACAGGAGAGGTGTTGTTTGATTCGCGCTCTTTGCCTGATGCCTGGCTCATGCCCTGTGCGGCGGCCGTTGACGGCATCTGATTTGATGAGTTCTCTGAATGGCGCTGGTCCGCCATATCGTCACCTCACTGGATTGAACGGTTGATTGGTCAAGAGCGCAGGGAATGCAAGAGGCGTATCAGCGATGGGGCTGGTGAGAATCTTCCCATCATGCCGTATTTGCTGCCAGGATGATTGTTTACGGTAGGCCCGGGAGTTCCTGCTGTCCCAGACGGGCCTTCGTCTTGGCTGCCCACTCATCGAGAACCTTCGAGATAGCGGCTGTCTGTAGCTCCACTGTGTCGTACTCTTTGTACTTCTTGATGTCTGCTTCAAACCGTGGCATATCCTGTGCGCTAACCCCTGCCAACCGCGCCGCTTGTTGGATCAGCCCGGTCAGCTCTGCTGGGCTGATGCCCGCTTGGATGGTGAGGGCAAGATCCATAGACGGATGTCCCCGGTTTAGCAGGTACAACTGCTCCAGTTCAGCACGCTCAGCATGTTCCTTGAAACGCAGCATGGGTGGAACAGCAACAGCCG
>SHYF01000108.1 GCA_009692985.1 Dehalococcoidia bacterium | reverse complement strand
TTCCTTGACCCATACCTGCCACGTTGCTAAACTAGGCTCGTCCTCCATGCCCCGGGCGGTTAGCTCAGTTGGTTAGAGCACTGCGTTGACATCGCAGAGGTCAGTGGTTCGAGTCCACTACCGCCCACCATTGTTGACACACCTCACCCGAAACAAGAGCGGGGAGGCCCTTGAGGGTCTCCCCGCTGCACCATACACAAGTCGCCTTCGCTAGCAAACAACCCGGATGTCGCGCATCATATCGGCCAGCGCACTGTGCACCGGATATTGGCGCGTGCCTTGATTGACGCTCGCCCTGCAGTGGCCTCCGAATGGCCCGCTCTAACCAACAACCTGTAATTGTGAGGTAAAGTTCCATGAACCAACCTACCCTTCCCCAGCTTATCAACCGCATGGACACAGAGCGCCTGCGCCGTTACCGCGATAACCTATCCTTTTACAACGGCACACAGTGGCAGGGCCGCGCCCGGCCTGGAGAACGCCGCCTCACATTCAACTACGCCAAGGCCGTCGTTGACAAGGTCGTTTCCTACCTGCTCCCTGGCATGAACACCATCGTGGAACCCGTAGACTCATCGCCGGAGAGCGCAGAGCGGGCGCGCCGCGCCCAGGAAACCCTGCGCCGCGTCCACAAGAGAACCATCTGGAGGCTCTGGACTTCGACACCGAGCTGGACACCGCCATCCTTGGCGACGGCGCTTACAAGATGACCTGGGACGCCCGCGAAGGGCGAGTGCGTATCTCGGCCCCAGACATCCAGGGTCTCTTCGCATGGTGGATTGCCGACGACCCATCGCAGGTGTGGCGCATGGCCAGCCGCTACCGCCTCTCCACCGAAGAAGCGGCCATGCTGTACGGCGTGGAAGCGCCCCGGCAACAGGCGGTCACAGTAGTGGAGGCGTGGACAGACGAGGTGTTTCAGCTATGGGTGGAGAACACACTGGTCCAAGAGCGCCCCAACCCTTACGGAATCATCCCCTTCGTGCTCTTCCCCAACCTGCGCGTGCCAAAAGCCTTCTGGGGCGAATCGGACCTGCCACCCCTGGTGGAGCGGGCCCGCGAGTTGAACCGGTCCCTCTCCCAGCTATCCACCATCATAGAGCTATCGGGCAACCCCATCGCCGTCCTGGAGGGCGTCGAGCGTGCCCGAGGACATCGCCGTGCAGCCCGGTGCAGTGTGGGAGCTGTCAGAGCGGGCGCGGGTCTACCTGCTGGACCTTCTACAGGGTGGTGGCGTCAAGCTGCACGTGGACTTCATTGACCTCATCTATCGCGCCATACACGACCTGTCGGAGACGCCGCGCACCAGCTTTGGCGACAATCCTCGTGCACTCTCCGGCGTGGCCCTGGAAATGGAGATGCACCCACTCTTGCAGCGGGTACGCCGCAAGCGGCTGGTGCGCTCCGCTGCCTAGCAGCGCCACAACGAGCTTATACTGCGCGTGATGGAGCAACGCACCGGCGTGCAATACCTGCCCGTGCGACAGAACATCGTCTGGGGGCCGGTGCTGCCCCAGGACCGAGGCCGCATTGTCCGCGACGAGCAGCTACTGGTAAACGCCGGTCTCCACAGCCGCCGCACCACCATGGAAGCGTTAGGCGTGCCTGACCCGGACGCTGAGATGCAGAGGGTGAAGAAGGAGGGTGGATAGGAACCTGTCAAACTTGTCAAGATGCTGGCATGTACTCGTCCAGGAATTGAGTGACACTTTACCGGCGAGTATCCCCAAATCCCTCTCTCTTATGAGAGTGGGCTAGAGTGAAAATGAAACACCACTCAACCTAACATTCTCCCGCAAGCGGAGAAGGGACTTTTGTTCGAAAGCCACTGTACGCAGGCTATTGGGGGATAGGTTCGAATGTCACCCATCAAAGGCAAGCAGGCCCCACTTACCTATCGGCTGGCGCTGACGCCTTCTCCGCCACTGGAGCACGTTGCTTCTTCGACAGGCTGGGCGGTTTCAAGAAGAGGAAGGCCAGTCCGGAGAACAGCATCATGCACCCGCTGATTGCCCATATCAGGTTTACATTCATGTCGGCGTCCATCATGTAGCCCACCACCGGTGCCCCCAGGGCTCCAGCTCCAATCATCAGAGGCGCCGAAAAACCTCTAATGGCTCCCTGGGCCAGCCGGCCAAAATAGGTGGGGATTACCAGATTTTGGGCGGCAGCGTTGCCACCTGATCCTATGCCCCACGTGATGTTGTGAGCGAAAACATACAAAACGCTGCTGCCGCCCATCATCAGAGGCAACATGGAGATGCCACGCCAGATGCCTCCAACAACGGCCATATACCTCACGGCGAACCGCTCCGCCAACAGGCCGAAGAGCAACATGGCGAAGATTACGGTGAACGGGTCCGCAGCCATGCCAAAGGCAATGGTCACGGTGGAAACATCCAACTTGTTCCAGAATGGGACCCGCAGGAAAAGAACGGCAGAGCTGGAGAACATGTAGGCAGTCAATGACAGCAATATGAACCAGAAGACAGGAGTGCGAAGTGCTTCGGCCAAGGTCCAGTTGACCTCCGTTGCCCCTGGCCGGGCTGTACCCCCATCCCTCCCGCCAGACGCGGCGCCATACGGGCTGGACGCCCCATCGGGGTAGAGGCCCAGGTCTTCCGGGCGGCGACGCATGAGGAACCCGTAAGCTGGAATAATGACAACCCATATGGCAATGCCAAATACCACCCAGGCCCACCTCCAGCCCACCGTATGCACAAGGAGCTGGGCAATCGGCACTCCCAGCGCCGTTCCCACGCCCACGCCTGTACCTGCTATGGATGTGGCTCGACCCCGCTTGGCAATAAACCAGTTGGCAGCGGGAACCGTGGTCAATAGGTTGCCACCAAAGGTGCCGAACCCGCCCAACCCGGATAAGCCATAGAGAAGATACATGACCCAGACGTTGTGAACAAAGTACAGGCTTACGAGCGTGGCTCCGGCCAGCGCGGCTCCAAAGAGGCCCATCCACCGCGCTCCAAAGGCGTCCACCAGACGCCCCACGAAAGGCGCCGCGATTCCACCGCTAATCTGTCGAATGGTGACAGCCCACGCCAAGGTGCTTAGGCCCACGCCAAGGTCGTGGCGCATGGGGTCTATGAAAATGGAGAATACCACCGGGTTCATAGTTGAAGTCACCATGTTGGCCAACCAAGAAACCCATACAATAACCCAGCCATAGTACATGCCCTTGGGCAGCAGAATGGGCGCCTTTTGCACACTTCCTAATTGGACCAGCCTATCTGACAACGGTCATCACCTCTTGTTGCAGGCGTTAAAGCGCCTTGCTCCAGTACGACTTCATAGCTTCGGCCTGATCAGCATCTGCCAGTTTGCTGTGCTGCACGACCACCTGATACTTGGCATCCCCCTTGGCATTGAAAAGCACCTCTACGGCGGAGCTGCCATCGCTCCAGGTCATCCGCAAGGACTTATCTTGCGTTGCCTTACGGATAGCGAGGGGCGCATCAGGCAACCAGCGCATGCGCAGACTCGCATCGTTCCAGGAGCGGTAAAGAGCTGCCACAGGGGCCGCAATTGTCTTGCTGACGCTGATCTGAAACCCCTGGGGCATCTGGTGTTTCTCCCGCAGCCCACGGTCCTGTTCGTAGGTGTTGGCCACCATCTGGCACCACCACCAGTGGGGGGCACCTTCCCGCTGCTGAAGATGCCTGGCTATCTCTGTATGGCTCATCTCTCTTGCGCCCGCCGCATCCAGGATGGCGAACCACTCCTGCCAGACCTTGCCAGTTTTGGCCTTCACTGCTTCGTCGCTGACACGTCTGGCCTTTTGGCTGCCAAGATTGCTTTTCATGTCGCCTCACAGCCGCCTACTAGCCTGCACGTCTACTACTCTCTGCCAGAGGACGCCCGCTCTGAGGGGCGGGCCCTATTTGGCTGAGGCGGAGGTTTCGAATGAACGGCACAAAGGCGATGATAAGCATGCCCGCCGCCAATGCTGCAACCGAAGCAATCTTCACCACCGCCTGAGCGCCTATGTGGTCCGTAGCCATCCCAAACACCAGGGATGCCACAGGCATTACACCCATAGACAGCATAAAGAGGCTGGTTATGCGTCCACGAACGGAGTCTGGAATGGATAGCTGGAGGATGGTCTGATTAGTTGTCATGTACACCATCTCACAAAACCCTGCCACAAAAAGCAGCGGCATTGCTGCCAGCATGGAAGGAGCAAAGGCGAAGCCTAGAAGCGCCAAGCTGGCAGCCAGGAGCATCAACAGCTCCAACAGTCCCCGCCTTTCGAAACTACCCAGAGACGCCGTAAACACGCCACCAACCAGGCCTCCGGCACCAGTCACGGACATCAGTAGCCCCAGTTCCTTGGGGCCTGCATGGAAAACGTCTCTGGCGAAGATGGGCATAAGGGAAATGAAGGACGGGATAAGAAGTAGAGGTGGGATGAATCCAAGCATCAGCAGAAGCCTGGCCGTTTTGTCCTTCCTGACGTATGCAAATCCCTCGGCCAGATTCCTGGATATAGATTGTCTCTGGGCAGAAGCTTGCTTAGGCGGAAAAGAGATCATGAAGATGCTGATGAGGACGCCCAGGTAGGCACAGGCCTGCACAAAGAAGTTGCCTTCTGGCCCCAGCCATGCGATGAGATAGCCCGCTGCGCTGGGTCCCACTACCCTGGTGACGTTGAACGCGATGCTGTTAAGTGCCACCGCATTTGGAATCAGCTTCCTGGGAACCAGATCAAACGCAATTGTTTGCTGCAAGGGCATATAGAAGACTTGCACTGTGCCGGCAACCAGGGTAAATACGAACAGGTGCCAAATTTCGACCTGGTCGAAGAAAAGCCCTATGGAGAGCGTCATTATGATAGGAATTAGGACCAGTTGCAGCCCGATCATAAGAGTTCGCCGGTTCAGCCTGTCAACGGCAACACCTGCCAACGGAGCCAACAGAAGCACAGGTATGGCGCGCATGCCGTTCATTGCCCCCAAAATGGTGCCCGAGCCGGTCATGTCATACGCCAGCCATCCAAGCGTAACCATCTGTATCCACATGCCAGCGCTGCCGAACAGGTTGCTGACCCACAGCAACCGATAGTCCCTTACTCCCAAGGCCTGAAAAGTGCCTATCTTGAACGCTTCGCGTGGTTGGTTTTCCGCAGGCGGCGCAAGCACGGGGCCTGCGGGGGTGCTTCCAGATAAGCCTTCTGCGCTTCTGGGCTTCTCCGCCACCAGCTTTTCTGATTCAATGGACATGTGTACCTTTCGTTAGCAAGGTGATGAATAACTCCTTCGACCATCCCCCTGACCCCCTTTCCTTTGGCCTACTCAGGGCAGGCTCCGAGGCTTCGCCCCTCTGGACTCCTATTTTTCAGCAGCCGTTATATAACCTTGACCCGGAGCCAGCGGCCCCAAAAGAAGTACGGCACGTAGAGTGCAAAGCGAGACGCCATACCTACGATATTAGCGTACCCAACGCCCAAAGGGCCGACGCCCATGGTGTGGCTAAACGTCCAGGCAAGCGGCACCTCTACTAGCCAGACTGCCAGCATTATAACCACCATTGGCGCAAACGTGTCACCTACCCCATTGAATGACTGCTGGAAGACCATGGACATGCCCATGAAGAAAGCGGAGATTACCTGAAGCCGCAGCCACGTTGACGCCAGGTCAACCACGTCAGCCTGGGTCGTGAAAATAGCAATAAGGAACACCGGCGCAACGAATATTATGGCGCGGACTATCAATTGAATTCCAGTGCCGTAACGCCATCCACTTCGCCCTCCAAATCTTTTGCCAAAAGCGTCAACCCCTTGATAAAGGTGCGCCGTTCGGAAGGCGACAGCTGCTTCAGCACCCTTTCCACCGCTCCTTTGCGCTTGGACAGGACTACGGAGGCGACCTCCTGGGCTTCTGA
>SHYF01000107.1 GCA_009692985.1 Dehalococcoidia bacterium | reverse complement strand
CAAGAAGCCCTAGCTCCACGTTCACCTGGGCGGCAACCAGCTTTATGGTGGCCAGGGCCTGATTGAACTCCCTGGGAAACCGAAGGTCGCTGATGGGGAAGTTCAGTACGGCCCGCATTGTAGAAGCGCCGTAGTAGGCGTCTGCGGGGACCTGCATGTCTCCCATGGAGTCGTGTTCGGTACGTGTCTTGCCTGTGGTGGTCATGGAACTCCCTCCGTAATACTTAGGATGTTAGGTTTGGAGCGCGCGCGCTTGAGGATATTTTATCACGATGCAGGTGTCACGAAGCAGAGTGGGCGTAGGGGCAAGCGGACACATCGGCATAATGGCATAGTGGCAAATGGACATACTCACAATTTAGGCGGGGCGCTGCGGTCTGGGGGAGGAGTGGGTGGCGAGTCCCGCCGGACGATGGTAATATTCATGAGAATGAAGGATTGGGGGGAGGATACCAGAGAGAGTATGAGGCATCCTTTACATTGGGAGAGTTTATCAGGTTCGAACAGCCGCTAGGTGCGAACCGCCACCTGCCGAAAGACGCCCAGGGCCTTCCCCCGCCCTAAAACCCCGGCGGCGAATCTACCTGCGTCACCCACCCCTCAAATCGCTGGCCCCGGCGCAGCGCGGCAAACCTCATCTCCTTGCCCACGCTTTCGCCCGTCAGCAGCCTATGGACGTGGTCTATGGTGGGAGTCTGGCTGTCCATCGAGCTGGATGAGGAGGTCGCCCTGCTGGATGCCCGCCTTCTCCGCTGGGCCGCCCGACGCCACGGCAGAGATGAGCACGCCGTTCTCCTGGCCGTCCACTCCATAGCCAAGCTGCCCCTGCCCGTTGGCGGTCTGCAAATGCACAGTCTGGGCGGCGATGCCCAGGTATCCCCGCCCAACGTGTCCCTGCTTTATCAGAGCCGCGCTCACCCACTTGGCCGTGTTGATTGGGATGGCAAAGCATATCCCTTGAGCATGCTGGATTATTGCCGTGTTCATGCCCATGACCTAGCCCAGGGCGTTGACCAGCGGCCCCTCGCTGCTTCCGGGGTTCAGCGCCGCATCCGTCTGAATTACATTGTCTATCAGCCGCCCGGTCTGGCTGCGCAGGGACATTCCAAGGGCGCTCACAACGCCGGTGGTGACAGTAGCTTGAAGTCCGAATGGGTTGCCAATGGCTATGACAAGCTCACCCACCCGCATGGCATCTGAGTTTCCTTGCTCAAGCATTGGAAGTCCCGACGCGCCCACCTTCAGCACAGCTATGTCTGTATCCGGGTCGTCGCCCACCACCTCGGCCCTATAGGTAGGGCCGTTAGGAAAGGCAACGTCCAGATGGGACATCCCATGAGCAACGTGGCTATTGGTCAGGACAAAGCCGTCGGGAGCAATGACGAACCCGGATGCGGAGCCCTGAAGCTGTCACGGTTCATGACCACGACGGCGCGGGGGTGCCTGGCGCTGAAAGTTGATGCTTACGACCCCAGACCCAACCCTTTCCACCAGGTCGGCCAGCGCCTGCGAATAGGCCCGTAGGACATCACTTCCGCCCTGCATTGCGATGCTCCGATAAGGTTGCTGAAAAACCCTTTCGACCATCCCCCTGCCCCCCCTTTCCTTCGCTACGCTCAAGGACAGGCTCTGGCCAGGAAGGGGGTGAGAATAGTATCTGGGGGACACCCCCAGTCCCCCACCAGAGTCCCGACTTGTCGGGACTCTGGACTTCCCTTTTTCAGCACCCTACTAGAACCGGTTGGTATGATGAACCCCTACCGCCATCGAAGGGTTGTTCCTACCTTCTGAACCGTCCTATTGCCGTCCCTTGCCCAGCCTGATTATAATCTTCCTGCCCTGGCCTTCGCCTGTGCTCTCAGTGGTAACGTAAGGGTGATTGGCTAGAGCCATGTGAATAATCTTTCGCTCTGGGGCCGGCATTGGTTCCAGCGTGACAGACCGGCCGCTGGACACAACTCGTTCAGCTACGCGACTGGCCAGGGTCTGGAGGGCTTGGCTGCGCCGTTCCTTGTATTGCTCCACATCTATGACTACAAGAGCATGGCCCCTGCTCTTTTGGTTCAGGACCAGATTTACCAGGAACTGGAACGCGTTGAGTGTCTCGCCCCGCTTGCCTATGAGCAGGCCGGAATCCTCGCCGTCTATGTCAATGGTTGGCCCAATCTCTGCGTCGCCAGAGGTGCGGACGGTCGCCACGGCGGACACTTTCAGTACCGAAAGGACAGTGTTGACCGCTACAATGGCCTGGGAGGCCAGATTCTCGGACGCCGATAGGCGGGTTACCCTGACCCTGGCATTCTCACCACCTATGCCGAAGAATCCAGCACGGCCCTGGCTAACCACCTCGATGGCGACTTCCTCGCGTTCGGCGTCTAGCTCCTTTAGGGCGAGCTCGATGGCTTCCTCTACGTTCTTGGCGCTCATCTCGACTCTGTTTTCCATCGTTCACTGTCTCCTCGTCCTGGATAGAATCTGGGCTACTTTGTCCTGCGTCCACGCCCGCAGCCACAGGCGCGGGTTTCGTGCGGGATGGTATCAGGCCTGCCCAGCCCGTTACAAAGTACTGGATGACTATTCCAATGAGGTTGGACACAAACCAGTAGAGCGGCAATCCGCTGGGCAGGGTAATGGTGAAGAAGCCGAACATGAAAGGCATCATCCAGAGCATCATCTGGTTGGTGGAGCGCTGGCGAGGGTCCGCGGACAGCGGCGTGCTCATTTTTTGCATGACCCACATGGAACCGCCCACCAGAAAAGCCACTACATAGTTCAGTGGGGGTACGCCAGCGGTCGAAAGGTCTAACCCCAGGAACCTGCTATTCAGTGGCACAACCTCGTGAACCACGGGTATCCACGAGTAGAGATGGCTGGAAAGGCTTGCCAAAGATTCCGGGTTGGTGGGAAGCACCTTGACGATAGCGTAATACAGGCCAATCCATATAGGGAACTGGATCACCATTGGCCCCAGGCAGCCGATTGGGTTCACACCCATTTCTTTATAAAGGCGCATTGTCTCTTGGGAAAGGCGCGCCTTATCCTTGGCGTACCGTTTCTGGAGCGCCTGAATCTTGGGTTGCACCTCCGACATCTTCTTCGTGGAGCGTATCTGCCGTAAGGCCAGGGGTAGGGTGACCAGACGTATTAGAATCGTGAACAGTATTATGGTTATGCCGAAGTTACGGCCTGTCACTGCGTATAGCAGCACCAGCCCATTCAGCATGGGGTCGAATACCAGTCCGTTCCAGAGCAACGAGATGAGTTCCATAAGTCCTAGCCTAGCGTTATTGGAGTGATGAAATAACTCTTTTGACTATCCCCCTGACCCCCTTCCTGGCCAGGAAGGGGGTAGAAAGAAAAGGCCTGGGGGGACTCCCCCCAGTTCCCCCGTCAGAGTCTCGACCTGTCGGGACTCTGATTTCCTCTTCTTGACAACCTGCTACTCTTTTGTGGAGGTGCTGATCTCCCACACCTTCTCCTGTCTACCTGACACGCGCAGGGCCCACACCCTATGGTTCATGGCGTTGATGTAGACTACCCCGTCCCGGGCGATCAGCGGCGCTCTGACCTGCGCCGCAACATCGAAGCTACTTACCTGCGCCCCCGTCTCGGCGGAAAGAATGTATATTAGGCCAGCGTCCGATGTGACAACCATATTGTTGCCTACCAGGACAGGGGCAGAGATGGTAGATTTACCCAAGTCAAACTCCCACCGCTTGGCGCCGCTGTTAATATCCAGGGCGTACACTTTGCCATCCGTGGCGACGGGGTAGACACGCTTGCCGTCTGTGACTGGCGTGCTCCAGTACCAGGCCTTCCCTTCACCGAAGCGCCACACCTCTTTACCAGTGGCTGCGTTCACGGCGTAGAAGACGCGGTCAAAGGAGCCGAAGAACACTTTGCCATCCGCCACCAGGGGAGATGCGACCACCGCTCCACCGGCCTCAAAAGGCTTCGGCCACTTGGGCTTCCCATCGGCCAGGGAAAGCGCATAAACGTGGTGGCCCAGGGAAGCCACGTACACTGTGTCGCTCACTACTATGGGCGCGGACCACACCATGCCTTCTGTTGCGAACTCCCACTCCTGCGCGCCGTTGTTTCTTAGCAGTGCCCGCACCTTTTTATCGGAGGAGCCGAAGATGACCAGATTCCCGGCCACCGTTGGCCCGCCGACTATCTGGCCGATCTTCCTCTCATCCGCAGGGTACTGCCACCTCTTGGTAAGGCCTGCTGCATCCAGGGCGTAGAGCTTGCCCTGGTAGTCCCCAACAAACAGAACACCACCGGCCAGCGCGGGAGTGCCATAGATACCCAACAGGTGTTCCTTCTCACCAGCCGGGAAACTAACCCGACGCTCTCCTGTGGCTGCGTCCAGGGCAAGCATCTTGCCTTCCCTGGAGCCCAGGTACACTGTCTCGTCGGAAACCAGGGGGCCTGCCCAGCCCGCAGTGGCGGCAAACTGTTTGCTGCCTATGCAGCCTACGAGGAGCAGCGAGCTACATGCCACCAAAAGGAGCAGAAAAAACGGTTTCATTGCCACCTGCGCAACAAATGGGATTGCCTGGGTAACCGGCCATCCCCATAACATTTCCAGCAACAAGCCACCAGGCCGCTTTTCAACCAGCCGATCGGTTTTCTCCCATCGCCCGGCTCTCTGTTTCAATGGAGCCGCTAACATGAGCACCCGGATGGGAAGGGTGTTCCAGATTGGGGACAGGATCGTAGCCGGAACCTCCCAAGGGCCGGCATCGAGCCAGTCGCCTCAATACCAGCCACCCACCATTCATAGCGCCGAAGCGCAGGACAGCCTCGTGCGCATAGTCAGAACAGGTTGGGGTGTAGCGACACGAGGCGGGCCAGTAGGGGGAAAGCGTCCGCTTGTATAGCCGAATAAGGCCAAGAACAGGCTGCTTCATTCGGATTCCTTCCTATCGTCACACAGCACCCGTGCCCTCCGCAGCAGTTCGTACGCAGCACCCTGCGCCTGTTGGAAGTCTGCCTGGGCCGCTGGCCCGCGAGCAACGAACACCAGGTCCCAGCCATTCTGCAAATCTGCCTGGCGAACGACTTCTCTCAGTCTCCGTTTCACACGGTTCCGTATCACAGAGTTGCCCACCCGCTTGCTAATGGAGAACCCTACCCGGCTGGTGGACATCCCGTTTGGCCGCGCCCTCAGCACTAGCAACCGGTTGGCCCAGCTCTTGCCTTCGCTCAGAAGAATCTGAAAGTCTGCCCGCTTCCTGAGCCGGCGGCCCTGGACCCAAAGGTGGCGTATGGGTGGGTGGGTGGCGCTCGGTATGGGACGCAGCGGACTATACCGTCAGCCGGACTCGGCCCTTAAAACGCCTTCGGTGTAGCACCTCACGCCCTCCTGCGGTCTGCATTCGGGAGCGAAAACCGTGCACACGCGCTCGTCGGCGTTTGTTTGGCTGGTAGGTTCGTTTAGGCATTTACGTAATTAGAATGGGCCAGTGCTGCCATTATACGTAGCCGACATCGGGGTGTCAAACCGCCGGTTGTCCAGGGAGCATGTTGAAAAACACGAGCGGAGTAATGAGCGCATAGGTTGAGGCTGCACTTTGGCTTACCACTTACCGCTCTCCAGGGAAGCAGCCGGACCCCAATCCCCTTTTCCGTTGCGCTCCAAGGGCTTTCATACCTACAATGGTAGTATACTCTTGTCCAATGGGAGCATTTATTGGAACTGCTAATCATAGTTCGCAATCTGGAACTCAATGACTCTACCGAGGCTTACATTCAAAAGAAGTTTGCCCCTCTGGGCCGCCGTCTCCAGGGCATCGGAGAAGCCAAGGTAGAGATCCACCGCCAGCCTAACCGTTCAGCGCAGGACACAGTGGTGGTCCAGGTGACGCTGAGCGTGAACCACACCCTGCTCCGGGCGGAGGAGCGGGCGCCGACTGTGAACGCGGCCGTGGATGTGGCGGCGCAAGCATTGGACCGCCAGGTAATGCGCTACAGAGACCGACATTTCGCCATGAAGCCTCTGAGCGTTGAGGAGGCGGCGTCGCAGATGGAGTTCCTGGGCCACGAATTCTTTTTCTTCATCAACGCCGCCACCAGCCAGTACAACGTCATCTACCGGTGACGGGATGGCGGCTACACAGTCATTGAGCCGGAGCG
>SHYF01000106.1 GCA_009692985.1 Dehalococcoidia bacterium | reverse complement strand
CAAGAGGCTATGTCAGACATGGAGCGGCTCATGGAGATTCCCGCCGACTTCATGTTGTCCCTCCTCCGCTCCAATGTAGCAGACGAGTACAAGAAAGAGTCACCCGCAAAGCAAATCATGGCCCAAGTAGAGGCATGGATGCAGGAGGCCCACATAGCTGTCAAGGCAATCCGTCATGAGAAAACGGGAGAGGAACGCATGGCGGTGGAGTTTCCGACAGGGACAACATTCCAGCTAGCCACCAACTATTTCGAGCACCCTCATATGCGGCGGTGCTTCGCGCTTTACCCCTCCGCAAGGGCGCTGGTGGAGCGAGGGCCGTACCAGGTCCAGCGACGGGGCAAAGAGGTTGGCAACGATCTACCCTGGCAAGATCTGCTGGACGTTGTGGACGCGAATGCCGACAGCGCGGGCATCAACATACAGCGATACAAGGGCCTGGGCGAAATGAACCCGGAGCAACTGTGGGATACTACCATGAATCCAACGACGCGCACTCTCCTCCTGGTCACGGCGGAGGATGCCCTCCGGGCCGATGAGACGTTCTCTCTGCTCATGGGAGACGTTGTAGAACCCCGGCGGGAGTTCATCCAGAGCAGGGCTAGAGAGGTCCGCAACCTGGACGTGTAGGGCCTGTTGAAAGTGCCCTGTGCCGTCCTCAGTTTGCCGCAGGATGGCAACGGCTCTCTGCCTTTGCTCAAGTAGTCAGGCGGGGCCAGGCTCACCACGAGCGGGGCACACTACCCACGACTTAGGTCGTAGGTGGGCTATTCTTGAAGCCACGAATTCACCTCTAGACTTCCCGCGCTAGCGTCAGGCCCCATACGGATGTGGCGCCGGCCTCCTTCAAGGCTATGGCGCATGCCTCCGGGGTTGCCCCCGTGGTGCAAACGTCGTCCACCAGCAGAATGCGTCGGCCTTCTGCGAGCGAGGTCTCCGCTGCGAAGGCATTAGCTACGTTGGCGCGGCGTTCCTTTTGGCTGGAGCTCCGTGCCTGGGATGGCGTGGCTCGGATGCGGCGTAGAGCCTTATCGTCTACCGGAAGCCCAACCACTTTGCCTGTCTCCCGGGCCAGCAGCAGCGACTGGTTGTAGCCGCGGCTGCGCTCCCGCCTGGGATGCAATGGCACAGGAACCAGCACATCGGCGGGCAAGTTACTTCCAGCAATGAACTCCGACAGCAGGTGTCCCAGGTCAGGCGCCAGGGCACGGACGTACTGGTACTTCAAGCCGTGCACTACCTGCCGGATGGCTCCCTCCATGCGGTAGGGCGCTCGGATGCCATCTATCTCCAGCGGCCTCTCCCAGCAACTGGGGCAGAGCCTCATCATCAGCCGGCCTGGCTGTCCGCATAGGAAGCAGAACGGAGGCTCCACGCGTGGCAGTTCTGCCAGGCACTTCTGGCACAGGAATGCGCCTTCCCGGTCGCAGCCGACGCACCGTTTGGGGAACAGGAGGTCAACAGTCGCGCTGGCCAAGCGGGCGGCGCCACTTGTAACGGCCGTGCGTGCGAGGATGGAAGCAATGGACAATGTCACAGCCCAACGATCATTCGAAGAGTCTTCGTGCTAGCTGTGATGCCCTCTGGCTGCTGGTGGCTGCATGAAAGTTATGAAGTCTTCGATTCGCAGGGCAGGCATTGTCAGAGTTTCCACGGTGCCGCGGGAACCCAACTCCATAGCTATCTTGCTCATATTCCAGTTGTCTGGAGCCTCAATGATGGAGGCAAAATCGTAGGGGCCTAGAAGGAACCATTGGGCCGTCACTTTGGTGCTGGGGGCCATGCCCTCGATCTCGCGGTTAACCTCTTGGATTCGAGCAGGGTTGTCTCGGATGGTCCTCCTGCCTTGCTCGGTCAACTTGGTAAGCATCAGATAGTAGGCCATAGTTTTTCACCTCGGGATGTTTACAATTACTATGAACAATCCATGTTCTCGCGTCAAGCCCTTGGCTACCACATGGCATTCTGAGCCGAAGGCGAAGAATCTGGCGGAGTGGGGATTCCCCCTACCGCCCCAGATTCTTTGTCGCTTCGCTCCTCAGAATGACAAAAGGGGTCACCACCACCTCATGCTCTCCGCGTAGGGGCGCGTTTTTTCCTCCAGCGCCGGCTTGCAGAAGACGAATAGGTGCTAGTGCATGATGAGCAGGAAGTTCTTGTCCCGCGATAGGTTCGCCCACAGGCCCTCGGCCTGGGTGTTCCACTGAGCCTTGATGATGTCCTCTTTGAGGATGAAGCCCGCCTCCAGGAACGCCTGCATGACCCGGAAGGCGATTGTCGTGTAGTGCTTGCTGCGGCGGGTGTCGCCAACCAGGATGGCGCAGTAGTGGTCGGGTTTCAGGACACGGTAGCACTCCGTGGCCACCAGGCGCATCTGCTCCACGAAGGCCACTATGTCGCGCACCTAGGAGAGGTCACCGTTGGCCGAACCATTGTCTCGCGTGGTGTATTTGATGATGTTGGCGTAGGGCGGATGCGTGGCTATCAGGTCTACGGATTTGTCAGGAACCAGGTCCAGGTTGCGGGCGTCGCATTGGTAGAGGCGTACATCCGTTTCAGGCAGTGGCTCCAGGACGGTGCTGGAGAAGTTGAGCCTGTCCATGGCCAGCATCACGGCGTCGCGGTTGATGTCCACGCCGATGGCATTGCGGCCCATGAGCTTGCACTCCACCAGGGTGGTGCCGCCGCCGGCCATCTGGTCCAGGACGATGTCGCCAGGCCGGGAGTAGCGAAGAATGATGTTGCGGGCTATCTGGGGCGCCCAGTTGCCCCGGTAGCCGCTCTTGTGTGTGGCCCAGCGGCCCCGCTTGGGGAACGACCAGAGGGTGGTGGTCTCTGTCTTGAAATCTTCTGGCTGGAGCTTCTTGGGCCGCTGGTGTCCCAGAAGGCGGATCTCTGATCCCCCAACCAGAACTGCCTTTTGCTGGGCCAGGAAATGAAGATAATCGGCTTCAGTGATTTCCTGTAAAGACCAGACCGCCGGAGCGATCTGATCTTACAGATCAATGCTCAGATATGGCCCAGATACAAAATTATTAACATAACGTCAGAAACAAATCGGGCCGCAGCCAGGTTCTTCGGGCCGCTCACGCCCTTCTACAAGCTCAGGGCGAACGGTTTCTGGTCCCCGCTCATGGTGAGCCCGTCGAACCATTTGAGCGTGGGCCTCTCTCTGCCGTTCATTTCCTTCGACAAGCTCAGGATGAGCGGCTCTGCTGGCTGGGCCTACCCCGCCAGCTCTCTTAGCACCTGCCGCACCAGCTCTTGCGGTACGTCGCTGCGGACCACGGCGCGGCCCATGCCTTCCAGCAGCACCCACCGCATGGATGCTCCCTCCGCCTTCTTGTCCAGGGACATGGCCGCCTCCACGCGTTCGAGGTCAACACCGGGGCAGGCCACCGGCAGGTTGAACCGTCGCAGGATGGCCTCCTGGCGCTCCATCACCTCTTTGGGCGTGACGCCCATCCGCTGGCCTATTCTGGCAGCGCCCATCATGCCTATGGAGACGCCCTCGCCGTGGAGGAACGTGCCGTACTCGGTGGCCGCCTCCAGGCCGTGGCCTATGGTGTGGCCGTAGTTGAGCAGCGTCCTGTATCCCGTGGTTTCCAGCTCGTCCTCGGAGACCACCCTGGCCTTGATTGCCATGCTGCGGCGGATGACATCGGTGGTAAGCTCCGGCTCCAGGGCCAGGAGCTGGTCGGCCTGCTCCTCGAATGTCCTGAACAGCCCAGCGTCCAGGATGAGGCCGTGCTTGATGGCCTCCGCCCACCCCTCCATCGTCTCGCGCTGAGGAAGCGTTCGCAGCGTCGCCACGTCGGCAACCACCAGGCGAGGCTGGTAGAAGGCGCCCACCAGGTTCTTGGCCTCTGGCAGGTTCACCGCCGTCTTGCCGCCGATGGATGCGTCCATCATGGCGGCCATGCTGGTGGGCACCTGGACGAACCCCATGCCGCGGTTGTAGGTGGCTGCCACGAAGCCCGTGAGGTCGCCCACGACGCCTCCGCCCAGGGCTACCAGCGTATGGCCCCGCTGGGCGCGCATGTGGGCCAGCCAGCCGTACAGCCGCGTGGCCATCTCCAGCGACTTGCTCTTTTCGCCGTTGGGGAACGTGAAGCTGTGCATCTCGATTTCCGCCGCCTGGAGCGACCGCTGGGCGGCCCTCATGTACCTTGCGCCTACGCGGTCGTCGGTGATGACGTAGAGCGGGCCATGGATTCCCGCCTGATGCAGCAGCTCTCCCAGGCGAGGCAGCAGCCCCCATCCAATCAGGAGAGGGCAGCTACCAGAGGATGCCTCCACCGTGGCGGCCAGCTCTGGCGCGCCAGCGAATGGATGGCGTGTAGAGGAGTCCTTGCCCGAGATGAGCCGCCAAGCGCGGACAACCTCCTGGGCCACCTCCTCCACCGACAGGCTATCGGTGTGGACGGTCCAGCGGGCCGTGGCGTAGACGGGCTGCCGCTGCTCTTTCAGTGACCGTATGCGGTCCAGCGGGTCGCCGTCCTGGAGCAAAGGGCGGAGCTCAGGTTTATCCGCAGCCTCCTGCCGCAGCCGCTGCTCGATGGTCTCGGCACGTGCCTCCAGGCACACCAGGAACCCTGAGCGGTCCATGAGGTCA
The DNA here is from genome assembly GCA_009692985.1 of Dehalococcoidia bacterium. Classification (GTDB taxonomy): domain Bacteria; phylum Chloroflexota; class Dehalococcoidia; order Lucifugimonadales; family SHYF01; genus SHYF01. The sequence goes on along the minus strand of SHYF01000106.1, from coordinate 1,578 downwards.
CGACTGGCCGTGTCCATGATAGCGCCGCCGCCAGAGGCCACCACGCGCCGCTGGCTGAGGCAGGCCTCCTGTAACGCCTGGCGTTCCATCTGTCGAAAGGCGTCCTCGCCTGAATCCTGGAAGATGCGGGCTATTGGCTTGCCTGCCCGCCGCACGACATCCGCATCTGTATCTACCAGCTCCCACCCCAGAAGCTGGGCAACGGCCCTGCCAACGCGGGACTTGCCTGTGCCGGAGAAGCCAGTGATGATGATAATGTTGTCGCTCACGCTATGTTTTCCTACCTTCCAGGGGTTTGAAACACCTTCGACCATCCCCCTACCCCCTTTCCTTCGCTGCGCTCAAGGACAGGCTCTGGACAGGAAGGCGGTAAAGAAGAGAAGAACGGGGGACACCCCCGTTGCCCCTCTGCACTCCCTTTTTTCAGCGGTCTGCTGAAGCGTTGTCCAAGGGGACGCCGTCCTTCCTGCCAGGGACTCTCAGCGTCGGAAGCCAGCGCCAGTAGCACCAGGCTCCGCCTATCACCGCGGGCAGCAACGCCCAGAAGACAGCGAATGCAGTCATGACCTGTCCAATGGTAACTCCACCATCCTCCTGGGTGGCGGCATGGATCCCCCAGACAAAGAGTGCCACGCCCACGACATGAATGGCAAGAAACAGGCCCAGGACGCCAGCCGTCCACGCCACGGCTCGAACCAGGCCCAGTCCGGGGGTTGTGACCACCAGTGCGGCAACCAGGATCAGCCCAAAGTGGAGCACGTACCCGTGAAGGCCGAGTCCCGCCCCCTTTTCGGCGGCCAGGAAGTCCAGGTATATACGGCCCTCTCCTGCCCGCGCGGCGATGTCTGTCGGAAGGAATCCACCAGCCAATCTTACCACCAGGGCGTTGTATCTGTCGGCTGCGAAGGGCCACAACGATGCTGCGATGACCACCGCCGCCAGGGTGCGCACCGCAAGGAACAGATAGCTACCCATGAGCGCGACCGGTGAGCCTGTCCGCCCAGAACAGCCACAGCAGAATGGCGAACAGGATGATTGCCGCCTGCCACACCAGGTAGTGAGCCATGGGCAGGTAGTTGGGGAAGTAGGCCCCTATGTAGAACAGGCTGACCAGCCGCACCAGGTTGAGGGCTGAAAGGAGTACCACGCCCATGCTTATGCCTACTAGCCTGCTTCGCCAGGTTGCCTGATACGCCAGGACAGCGCCGGCGAAAAGGATGATGGGGCCGATGGCGGTGCATTCGGCGACGACGTTGTAGGCGAAGCTGGAAGAGCCGACGATGGTGCCGGTGTTGACCACGGAAGCGCCCAGGGCGTTGAGCGCACCCGCCGCCGAGACGGCCGTCCACCGCGAGACGGCGTCCACAAATGGTGTGCCAAACAGCCGGAAATTGACCAGCAGAGCGATGGCCAGGCTCAATGCTATTACGAGCAGCCTGCCAATCTCCCGCAGCCTGTTGCCTCGAAAGAGGCCTGGAATCTTGCTAGCCATACGCATGCCCTCCCTCAACCACGGCACCGCCCTTTGACAGGCTCATGGCGAACGGTTTTTCTTCCGTTCGTGGTGAACCTGTCAAA
>SHYF01000105.1 GCA_009692985.1 Dehalococcoidia bacterium | reverse complement strand
GATAGGACGGTTGAAGTCCTCAGAGCGCACCAAGGACGGCAACTCTTGGAGAAGATGCAAGCGGATGGAGCCTATACAGACCAGGGCTTGGTGTTTGCTAACCCACTGGGCAAGCCTATCAACCCGATGCAGCTTACCAGGGTCTTCCAGTCCCTAGCCCAGCAATGCGGACTGGGCAAGCCCAAGCTCCATGCGCTCCGGCATAGCCACGCAACGATCCTCTTTGCCGCCAATGAATCGCTCTTTGACGTGTCCCGCCGCCTTGGGCATGGGAGCATCGCCACTACCGCCGACCTGTACGGTCATGTGCTGCCCGGTGCTGGCAAGAAACAGGCCGACGCCTTCGCCAGGATGATGGATGGAGAGAAAGCGGGATAGAAGCCTTACGTTGGTAAAATGTTGGTAAAAAGCCCCTGGCGATGTGCTAGGGGCCTCTTTTTAGCTTTGATTTGGCCAGGCAAAAGTTTGTGGTGCCGAAGGCCGGATTCGAACCGGCACGTCCCTTTCAGGACAACGGTTTTTGAGACCGCCGCGTCTGCCATTTCGCCACTTCGGCACTGCTATATTGTAGTGGCTTCGTACCTGGAGTTCAAACATCTCTCCATCGCGCATAACCCTATCTGGTTTAACCAATCCTCACCTTGACACTCCCTACCTGGTGCCGTAGTATGAGTTCGATGCCGAGGTAGCTCAGAGGTAGAGCAGTGGACTGAAAATCCACGTGTCGCCGGTTCGATTCCGGCCCTCGGCACAGAGACGTGTCCAGCCTTGAGCTGGCGCCATGCGCGCGGAAGTGGCTCAGTGGTAGAGCATCTCCTTGCCAAGGAGAAGGTCGCGGGTTCGAATCCCGTCTTCCGCTCCATAAAATATGTTCGCCGCCGCTTCGGAAGGGGTGGCGGTTTTCCCTGCCATTCACGGGGGCCGCATGAACGTTTTGTACGTAACCTCGCTTCTTGATGGAGATGGCAAGACGGCTTTCTGTGCCGGCTTGTCCTACCTCCTGCGCCAGCAGGGCCACACAACCGCACTCTTCAAGCCGGTGCGACTGGGCCAACCCGCGGAACCGTTGGAGCCGGATGCCGACGCCGCATTTTTTGCCCGCCTCCAGGGTACTCCCCTTCCGTCCGGCTGGCCCCTGGAGCTGGGGCCGCAGGAGGCCAGAGAAGGACTCCGGCCCTCCAGCCGCCAAACCATTACCGCCGCGCTGCAGCAGCTATCTGGCCAGGCCACAGATGTCATCGTGGAAGGGCCTCCCATGTCAGGCTCCCAGGGCGAAACCGAGACAACATCGCTTGAACTGCCAGACGCCCTGGACGCCCACGCCATCCTCCTTGTCCGCTACTCCACCAGGCTCACCAGCGAAGATGTGCTGGCGGCCGCTAGCGCGTTAGGAAACAGGCTGCTGGGCGTGGTAGTCAACGCAGTCCCACGCCACAGATCCCACGATGCCCAGGCAACGCTCATAACACCCCTACACCAGGCAGGAGTCCACGTTATAGCAGTTTTGCCCGAGGAACGATGTCTCCTGGGTGTCACAGTGGGACAGCTCGCCCACCACCTGGGCGGAGAGTTCCTGGCCTGGGAGGAGAAGCGTGACCAGCTGCTGGACCACCTGATGATTGGCGGACTGGTCCTGGACTGGGGCGGCCGCTACTTTGGCCAGAGCGAAACCAAGGCTGTGATAGTGCGCGGCGACCGACCAGACATCCAGATGGCGGCATTGCACACACCTACCAAATGCCTTGTGCTCACCGGAGGCTACAGGCCCGTCCAATACATAGAGCATGAAGCCAGGGAAGAAGAGGTCCCACTGGTCCTAGTGCAGGGCAATACCCTGGCCACAGTCCAGGCACTGGAGACCCTGTTTGACAATGTTTCGGTGCATCACCCGCAAAAGGCGGAGCGGTTTGCGCGCCTGCTGGCGGGGGCCTTAGACCCAAAGGTACTCATTATGGCTTCGGGGAAGAAGTAGCTTGGCAAACCTTATCGGCTTCCTTCGCTTCTGGGCGGTGGGGGTCGCGCCTTGGGCTACCCTTCACCAACCCAAAGCAAACAGCCCTCCACCGTATTCCTTGCTTATGCGTTTGCACATCGTTATAATCTAGGTTTGCTGACTTCAATATGGGAGGGCGGGTGAGATTGAATGCGCTAGGTATCCACTTAATACTCGACCTTAAAGAGTGTAACCGCGAACGGCTCAACGACCTGCCGTTCATCAGAGCCACTATGATAGAGGTAGCCAGGGCAGCCGGGGCCACCATTGTTGGCGAGGCCTTTCATCAGTTCAAACCCGTGGGCGTCACGGGAGTCCTTGCCATCGCGGAGTCCCATCTAACAATCCATACCTGGCCGGAATACGGCTACGCCGCGATAGATGTTTTCACATGCGGAGAAAGCTTCGCCCCTAGAAAAGTGGCCCAGCTCCTTATAGACAGGTTCCAGGCCAAGGACCCATCAATAACCGAGCTACAGCGGGGCCTGCTCCCCACGCTGGCTACTGTAACCTCATAGGAATCACTAACCGATGGTCGAACCACCCACTAGGTGGTACTACGAATACATCACGGCCAACCTGTTCCTGGCTTCTAACCTGAACAGGATAGTTTACGTGGGGCAAACCCGTTATCAGCGCGTCGAAATCATCGAAACGATACCATTTGGCCGGTGCCTTATCCTCGATGGGCGTACCCAATCATCCGAGGCCGACGAGTTCATATACCATGAGGCGCTGGCTCACCCAGCCCTCGCATGTCTTCCTAACCCGCGCTCTGTCTTCATAGCCGGAGGCGGCGAGGGCGCTACGCTACGGGAGGTCATGTCCCACAGCACAGTGGAGCGGGTTGTCATGGTGGACCTGGACCAAGAGGTGGTGGAGCTATGTCAGGAGTACCTGCCCAACCATCATCAGGGCGCCTTCCATGATCCACGTCTCACCCTGGTCTATGACGACGCCGCCCGGTACCTGGAAACCCATCCAGAGCAATATGACCTGCTGGTGGTTGACATCCCCGACCCTCTGGAGGGAGGCCCCGCCTACCTCATGTACACCCGGGAATTCTACCGACTGGCCAGCCAGCGGCTCAACCCCGGAGGCATCATGGTGGCACACGCCGGGCCATGCAGCCCCATTAACTACCATGAGGGGTTTACCGCCATCCATCGCACCATTAGCTCCGTCTTCCCCGCCGTAGCCCCATACCGGGCCTACGTACCGTCCTTCGGCTCAGAGTGGGGCTTCTTGCTGGCCGGCCAGCACGTCGAGCCTGCCGTTCTCACATCTCAAGAGATAGATGCCCGCCTTGCCGCTCGCGTGACCAGGTCCCTGCGTTTCTACGACGGCATCACCCATCGCGGTATGTTTGCCTTGCCCAAGTACCTGCGCCAGGCGCTGGCCAAAGAGGAACGGCTCATCACGCGAGAGAACCCCCTTTACGCCATCTAGCAGGCTGCGGAAAGAAACTGGCCCTACTCTGTTCGCCCTGAGAGCTTGTGAGGCAATTGTCATTGTGAGGGCGTCCTCGCCCGCGGCAATCTGGGGCGGGGTTGCCCCGTATGCCGAGCCCTGGATTTCTTCACAAACTCTAAGCTTGTCGAAGGGAATGAGCGGAGCCTAGACCTCGCTCGTATGGTTCGACAGGCTCACCATGAACGGCCTGGCTGTACTTTGGCTGGTGTCACCACCCAATAACAGGCAGACCTATGCCACCCATAATCTGACAACGATTTCATGGGTGCTGTATAATGTCCGCTTGGAAGTATTGCAACAGTTATGTCCGGGAGGCAATAGGCAACTGGTATGAACATGATCAAGACGGGAACATTGTTCCTGTTCCTCACGTTTTTGCTGCTCCTTACTGGATACCTGATTGGGGGCGTTGGAGGCATTCTGTTTTTCCTGGTCATCTCGGTGGTGATGAACTTCTTAGGGTACTGGTTCAGCGACAAGATGGTGCTGGCCATGGCCAGGGCCAAGGCGGCAACACAGGAAGACACGCCGGAGCTGCACCGCGTGGTTGAGGAGCAGGTGCGCCTGGCAGGGATACCCAAGCCCAGGGTGTTCATCATTGAGTCCGACTCTCCCAACGCCTTCGCCACCGGTCGCAGCAAGAGCCACGCTTCTATAGCAGCAACGCGGGGCATCCTGCGCATCCTGGACCGTGAGGAGTTGGGAGCGGTGATTGCCCACGAACTGGCCCACGTGGGCAATCAGGACACCCTGATTATGACTATGGTGGCAACCGTGGCCGGCACCATATCCATGATAGCTTCCGCGGCCCAATGGTCCATGATGTTCGGCGGGGGCCGCAGAGATCGCAACTCCAGCCCCGCGGGCATGATAGGCTTGCTATTAGTAATACTTGTCATGCCCCTGGCGGCTTTGCTGATACGCCTGGCCATCTCTCGCACACGGGAGTACCAGGCCGATAAAACCGGGGCCCTGACTTCAGGCAGGCCAATGGCCCTGGCCAACGCCCTCAGAAAGCTCCAGCGCGGGACCCAAGCCAGGCCTCTGGACATACCAAAGGAGCAACTGGAGACAGTATCCCATCTATTCATCGTGAACCCTCTCCGGGGCGATGGGCTGGTCGCCCTCTTCTCCACCCACCCGCCTCTGGAGGAGCGAATACGCCGCCTGGAGGCCATGCAGTACCAGTCCCTCTGGCCCGACCGATAGCCAGCTCTGAGCTTGGCGCAACCGTGCATCCCAAGAACGCATCCTACTATGTGCAGCTATCCCAATATTTACAAGATGGGGAGTCCAGAGGGGCAATGCCCCACTGGCAGGGGTCTGGGGGTGTCCCCCAGGGTTATTTCTTCCCCCTCTCCCGCTGTGTGGGAGAGGGGGACACAGGTGGTGAGGGTTTTTGGGATATGTTCGTGCAAACATGCCCCGTGGGAGACCAAGAATGACGGATGCTAAAGCCGATTACGACGTAATCATCATAGGAGGGGGAGCCACGGGCCTCGCCGCCGCCCTGTACTCGGCGCGGGCCATGCAGAAAACCCTGATTCTGGAGAAAATTGCCTGCGGCGGCCAGATTCTTATTACCGACGTTATCGAAAACTACCCCGGCTTTCCTGACGGCGTCACAGGCCCCGAGCTTGCCCAGCTCTACGAGAAGCAGGCAGTCAAGGCCGGCGCCGAAGTCAAGTACGAGATGGTGGAATCCTTGCGCACTGACCAAACACCCAAGGTAGTGGTCACATCCGACGGCCAGTACACCGCCAAGGCTGTCATCATCGCCACAGGCGGGGAGCACAACAAGCTTGGCGTCCCCGGCGAGGAGACATACGCCGGCAAGGGTGTGTCTTACTGCGCCACTTGCGACGGCAACTTCTTCCGAAATCAACCCGTCGCAGTGGTCGGCGGCGGCGACTCTGCTGTGCAGGAAGCACTGTATCTGACCCAGATGACAAACAAGGTGACACTAATCCACAGGCGGGACCAGCTGCGTGCCAGCCGCATTCTGCAGGAGCGGGCCTTTGCCAGCCCCAAGTTGGAGTTCAAGTGGAACACAATGGTGGAAGAGGTGCGCGGAAACGGTCTCATGGAGTCACTGCTGCTCAAGGATGTGAATACGGGTGATCCTTCCGTCTTCCATGTTCCTGGGTTGTTCGTCTTCATTGGGTTCCATCCGAACACACAGTTTCTCCACAACGGCAGCATAAGGCTTGACGGCGGCGGTCACGTGATAACCAACATCCGCATGGAGACCAACGTCCCTGGCATCTTCGCCGCGGGAGATGTGCGCGCCCAGTCGGACCGGCAGCTTGGCTCAGCGGTGGGGGATGGCATCACAGCCGCCCTATCGGCGTACCACTACATCACTGGTGAGTAGAGGTCAGCTCAGGAATCCACTCTCTGGCAGGCTACTGAAAAAAGAGAGTCCAGAGAGGCAAAGCCCCGGAGCCTGCCCTGAACGAAGCCGAAGGGGCGGGGGTCTGGGGGTGTCCCCCAAATACTATCTTATCCCCCCCTTCCTTGCAGGAAGGGGGCTAGGGGGATGGTCGAAGGGGTTTGTAGTTACCCTGCCAAGGCCAACAAAAAAGCGGGGCTGATTCTCAGCCCCGCTTCCGTTTGCGATACCTTTACTGTTAGTGGCCGCCGCAGGCGCACCCGCCACCCTCACCACCACCTCCACCACACTGGCCGCCACATGCGCACCCGCCGCCTTCAGTCATGAAGTTTGGATTGTTGATGACGAAGCCGCTACGC
>SHYF01000104.1 GCA_009692985.1 Dehalococcoidia bacterium | reverse complement strand
GTCTGGAGGCGGTCGAGGTGGCTGGCGCGCTTGCCGAAAGCGAAGGGGCACGGCGCAACACTCAGCGGTACGTCCAGGAGTGGCGACACATACGTCCCAGACTCAACGGCCACGACCTGACTGGTCTGGGAGTGCCGTCAGGCCCGCAGCTAGGCAAGCTGCTGGAAGAGCTTCGCGACGCCCGGCTGGAAGGACGTGTGCACACCAAGGCGGATGAAGAGGCCCTGGTGAAAGAACGGCTAGCGTCCTGAGTTGCTAATCTGCTGAAAGTGCTGGCGCGGTGAGCGGCTATTGCGCTGCCTTTCCACAGATACCTCATCCCCCTTTGTCCCCCTTCTCCTGCAGGAGGAGGGGGATGAAAAGCTGAGATCAGGGCACACCCCTGCTACCCCGGCAGGGAGCATCGCCCCCTGCACCCCCAATGGGAGGTTGTTCTGAGGAGCTTCATATTCTGGACACTAGCTACCCTTGCTCAATAACCGCAGGTGATGGAACAGGTACTGCTGGGCATAGCCGGCGCGCTGCCCCCACCGCTTCTGCGCCCACTCCAGCAACTCCCGGTACTGAGCCTTCTCGCGGTGGCCATACCAGTCTTCCAATGCACGGCGCACCCACCTATCTATGGGAAACCCCTCCAGCTTGTCCAGGGAAAAGACCAGCGCACAGTCGGCAACCTTATCGCCCACGCCCGGCAGCTCCATCAGTGCTGCTTTGGCCTCGCGGTACGGGGCCAGTCGCAGCGCCATGAGATCAACCCCTCCCTCAGCAACCCGTGCTGCAGTCCTGGCCAGGTAGCCAGCGCGGAAGCCCAGTCCCAGGCCGAGCAGCGCCTTCTCGCCCGCTTCTGCCAGCCGCGCAGCCCCAGGGAATCGCCAGAGTCGGCTGCCATCCAGGGTCAACGGCTCGCCATAGGACTCCGCCACCGAACGAAGGTTCCGGCTGATGCGAGGTATGTTGGACGCCGAGGAGCATATGAAGCTGGCCAGGCACTCCCAAGGGTCCTGTCGCAATAGCCTCAGCCCGCGGTGGCTGGCCACGGCCTCGGCCATAGGCTGGTCTACCGCCATGTCACGGCAGATGGCTTCCAGGTCGTCATCCAGGCGCAGGAAGGCATGAAGCTCCGCCAAAGCCTCGGCGGTCGACAAAGCGGATGTACGAAAGAGCAGCCCCCCTTCCACCTGGCACAGGGAATAGGCGTGCTGGCCAACCACGCCCCAGTACCAGCCCTGGTCGCGCCGCCAGCGAAACACCTGCCCGCTCTCCAGGGTGGCCTGCAAGTCCAGAGGCTGGCCTATGGGCATGAACGCCGCCCCGTCAGCCTGCGCTGGCAGGACAGTGATAGCCGCACTGGTGTGATGAAGCATTGCCTCGACCATCCCCCTAACCCCCTTTCCTTCGCTACGCTCAAGGACAAGCTCTATCCAGGAAGGGGAAATAATAATATATCTGGGGAATACCCCCAGACCCCCAGCGGGAACCAATGTTCCCTGCGCCTTCCTGACTTTTGAGACAACGCCCCCTTCCTACGAGGAAGGGAGGATATGAGGGCTGGGGGGATACCCCCCAGTTCCCCCACCAGAGGGGCAAAGCCCCTCTGGACTCCACTCTAACCCTTCGCCAACCAGCCTGCTACCTCGGCGCCTAGCTGACGCAATGGCACCTCGCGCTGAGTGCAGGTGGGAAGGGAGCGCAGGAACATGCTGCCGTAATTCTTGGACTGGACACGCCGGTCCAAAACCACCACCACGCCTCGATCACTCCTGGTCCTGATTAGCCGCCCAAACCCCTGCCTGAACCGTAACACCGCCTGGGGCACAGCGTACTTGCTAAACGAGTCAGCGCCAAACTCCTCGGAACGCGCGGAGAAGAGTGGGTCCGTGGGAACGCTGAAAGGCAGCCTCGCCAGTACCACGACCCGCAGCAGGTCACCTGGCAGGTCAATTCCCTCCCACAGGCTGTTGGTGCCCAGCAAGACGGTGTGCGTGTTGGCCGTGGCCGCCTCCACCAGGCGTCGCGGCGTTCCGTCCACCCCCTGGGCCATGACCTGAATCCCCTCCGCTTCCAGGGCAGGCTTGATTACCCGGCGAGCTGCTTGCAGGTCTGCGTGGGACGTGAACAGTCCCAGAACGCCCCCTTTGGATGCCCGCGCCACGCGTATCAAGGCGTCCTGCAACCCCTGCGCGTAACCCGGCTGCCCAGGTTCAGGCAGGTCAGAGCACAACAACAAAAGGACTGCACTCTTGTAATCGAAGGGCGAGCCTAAGAGCATCTCTTGGGTATCGGCCAGCCCAGTCCGACCGGCCACGTATTGGAGCGATCCCGCCACGCTAAGAGTGGCGCTGGTGAGCACGACGCTTCGCTTCTGGGAAAAGAGCTTCTCTTGCAGCAAGTCACCCACGTTCAGGGGCGAAGCGTTCAGGACTGGCATGGCCTCCTGGCCAGCCAGCGTTACCCAGTAGACGTACTCCTCCTGGGGCTGCACCAAGAAGCTCTCGACGCGCCTACGCAGCTCCTCTGCCCTCTCCTGCCAGCTTTTCAGCTCCGGCACCAGATCCTTCAGCGGCGCCATCTCCAGTGGTTCCAGGGCCAGTTGCAACCGGTCTATAATGTGCCCCAGACCCACCAAGGTTTCATTGAATCCCTCCCACTGGACCTCTATGTCCGACCAACCAGGTTGCGTACGAGAACTTTTGGTGATACGGAGCTGGTTGCCTCGCTGGTTGGCAGTCTGGTGGCGCAAGACAAAGGTGGATAAACCAGTCCCGAGGCGGTCCCACACGTCTCGCAGCCTGGATATTGTGACTTCCAGGTCGGCACAAACTGTCCCCACCTGCTCCTGGCGCGACGCCTCCAGGGAGGGGATGCGCACGATGCTCCGTGTGTCCTGCACCTGCCGCACAAGCTGAGCAGCCATCTCCTCCATCGCGCGCCAGGGTAGTTCGAAGCCGAACTGGAGGCTGGCCTCCTCCTCCAGGTGGTGGGCCTCATCTATTATCAGGTGATCGTAGGCCGGAATCACGCCCCCTCCGGCAGCCAGGTCGGCCAGAAGCAGGGCGTGGTTCACCACCAAGACGTGCGCTCCATCAGCGCGGGCCCTGGCAGTTCGCAGGAAACAAACGCCGCCCCTGCCGTCGCACTTCCCGGCTCCCAGGGCAGACAGCCTGTCCCACAAATACGCCTCACGGGCAGGTATGTTCAGCTCTGCCCTGTCGCCAGTAGAGGTGTCCTGAAGCCATACCCGGGTCTTGGATGCCATCCTGGCGTCCTCCGGCGATAGGTTGGAGCTTTGCGCCAGGCGCGCCCACCGGAGGAAGCAAAGGTAGTTGCCCTTGCCCTTCAGTCGGGTGAACCGAAACTCGTCCAAGGGCTGCTCTGGCTCTCCCTGCATCGCCTCCAGGAGCGCCGGCATGTCCTTGGCCACAAGCTGCTCTTGGAGGTTGATGGTGCTGGTGGATACCACCACCCGCTGCCCATTGCGCACAGCAAATAGCATGGCAGGAAGCAGGTACGCCACCGACTTGCCCACCCCAGTGCCCGCCTCCACCATCAGGTGATGCCCCTGGTTCAACGCCTCCGTCACCGCACGGGCCATCTGCACCTGCTGAGGCCGGTGTTCGTAGTTTGGAAGGGCCTTAGAAAGGGTGCCGCCGTCGCCCAGCATGGCTGCCACGAGTTCTGGGTCAACCTCTTCCAGTGTCCTGCGCTGCTGGAGCGGCCTGGGCTTTTCCAGCCGTCCTGCCAGGCCCGCCACGGGTGTGCCCATCATGCCCATCGCTGAGGATGCACCCTGGCCACCCTGGCTCTTGGATGCTGCTTCTTCCAGGCGCATGAGCAGCCCGCGCGTGGGCCAGTTGGACCGGGCAGCAATGGCACCAACGGCGGCAAGCAGTCCAGGGTCCCGCTTCAGGGCCGAGTTCAGCAGCGCCACGAACAGGTGGTGACAAATCCGAGCATCCTCCAGGGCACGATGGGGTCTGCCATGAGAGATGCCCAACTCGCCGGCCAGCCCTGTGAGGGCGTACCCGTCCGCGTTGGGAATGAAGACCGAGGCCATATCCTGGGTGTCGTAGCGCGGGTTTGGAAGGCCAAGGCCAGCTTTGGCCAGGAAGGCCATGTCGAAAGCGACGTTGTGGCCCACCAGAGGCAGCGGCCCAAGGAACGCGAGGAACTTGCCCGCCACATCAGCCAGGGGCGGCGCAGCATCCACCTGGCGCTGGGTGATGCTAGTGAGCTGGATAACAAAGGAGGAAAGCTCACGTCGCGGGTTTACCAGGGTCTGGAATGTTTCCAGCACCTGGTCGCCGCGGAACTTCACAGCTCCTATTTCGATAATCTCCTCCCGCTCTGGGTCGAGGCCCGTTGTCTCCAGGTCCAGAGACACGTACACATCGTCCAGAGGAGAGGGCGCAGAAGGCAAAAGGGTCACTGCCGTACCTTTCTAGGCGGCTGATGCAACAAGCCGCAACGTATCGTCCATCTTACCACCTTCCCTGCTGCAAACCTCTATCTGAGGCAGTGGAGCATTACACAAAGAGTGGTTCTGGTGAGTCGGTTCTGTCGGCCCGTTCGTGGTGAGCTTGTCGAATCACGAAACATTGAGTGGCAACCGCCAGGATAATTCAGGGAACTTACAAAACAGGCCACTAATGCGCACCGTTGCGGAATGGCTGCATGTTGCCGACGTTGAGTCCAGTGGCGGGATAAAACAGGCCCGCGTGCAGTGCCTGCAAGAACTCTTCTGGGGTAGCGATGGGCTCCGGAAACACGGTGACGCACCTGCCCAGACCGCTGGTCGAATGCGCGTCGCTGCCACCCACCATCGGCTTGCCGAGGCGATGGGCCACCTCAGAAGCAAAGGCGTTTTCCTCGTCGGTGTTGCCGCCGTTGGCCACCTCTATGGCGTCCACTAGCTGGAAGACCGGGTGCCCCATGGCATCATCCACCGTATCGGGATAGCGTGACACTTCTCTGTACAATAGATTAGGACTGAATGGTATCCTGTGGAACATGTTGCGAAAAGGATGGGCCAGGACCACATAGGCTCCGCAGGCCTCGGCCACTCTCCGCAACTCCTGGAGTTTGGCAATGCCACCCACGTATTTGTCCAGCCCAAAGAGTGTGATATGTCCCACCTCTGTCTCCACCTCCAGCGCCGGCACAAGGAGCAAGCCATCCTGCTGGCTGGCGAACCGCTGGAACTCGAACCTGTCCCACGGGCCACTGTGCTCTGTAAGACATGCCCCTTGAAGGCCGATGCGCCGCGCCTCTGCTACCAGCTCCTGGGGCGACAGGCTGCTGTCGCCGCTGCCGTGGGACGTGTGGACGTGAAGGTCTATGATCATAGTGCTATAACAAGAGCAACCGACTCATTGTAGAGGCGCGGCATTGGAAGGGTCAACGAGCAGAACCGATCACATCTCGCTCACACCCAAGAGCCGTGCCGCATTGAGAGCCTCTGAAAATGAGCCTCCAAATTACCAACCTCGTTGACGAACTTTGCGCAATACACCCAGATGGCAAGGTCGAATAAACCCAGTAAATTCGGCGATCCTAGGATCCTCCGCAATCAATTAGGAGTGTACTCGCGCTCCCACTTCAGGAATTCGTCAGTCTGTATGACTGACCTCATAAGCTCCGGGCTAGCCCGGCGGTCTTTCATATCCTCTGCTGAACCTCCATCCTTCAAGTGCTTCAGGGCGTCGTATATGGCTTTGACCGCCATGGCGAAGGGAGGCTGGCTTAGCCCAACACCCAGGTAAATGACCTTTACCCCGTTGGCCAGAAAGAACTTAGAGTCAGCTGCGATGTCCCCAGAGAGGCCGAGAATGGGCGGTGACGTGGTGACAAGAATGGGCAGCGATGTGGCGCGGTGCACGGCTTCGATGTCAGCGCGACTTATGGGGACTCTCCCTCCTGGAAGCATGATGGCGTCCACTCCTGCCTGGGAGTACGCCCTGATGCGATCCAATGTTTCCTCCAGTGATTGTTCCTGCAGGGCGGTGGTTCGGGCCACAATGACAGTGGTTGGATCTGTGCGGGCGGCTAGCGCAGCCTTCAGCTTCCCCACCTGCTCATCTTTGGGAATCATCAAGGAGTGCCGGCCAGCTGTAGTGTCCAGCCGCACGGGAACAAGGTTGTCCTCGATCTCTATAGCCGCAACACCGGCGGCCTCCAGCTCTCTAACTGTACGAAAGACGTTCACCGGGGTGACGCCGCCGTCATCGGCATCAGCTACCAGCGGCAAACTGGCGGCTCGAGTGATACGGCGGCACACGTCTGCAAGGTCCAAAATGTTCGTGATCGGCACGCTGTCAGGAACAGCCATGTTGG
>SHYF01000103.1 GCA_009692985.1 Dehalococcoidia bacterium | reverse complement strand
GGTGGACACATTGAAAAAGGCGGCCCTGGTAAACAGTATTCCCTGGCTACCCACTTCGGAGCTAAAGCACGACGAGGCCTACCAGCGGTTCGCAGGGTGGAAGCCCGACCTGGGAGTGATGGCATTCGTGACTGACATTCTTTCCAAGAAGTTGCTAGCCGTGCCTCGCCTGGGTACCATCCAGTACCATCCCTCGCTCCTGCCCAGGCATCGCGGCGCAAGCGCAATCAACTGGGCCATTGCGATGGGCGAGACTACGACTGGCCTGACAATCTTCTGGCCCGACAGTGGGATAGATACCGGGCCTGTCCTGTTGCAGAAGCAGGTAGAAATAGCCCCCGACGATACGCTGGGTACTCTCTACTTCAACAAGCTTTTTCCACTGGGCGTGGAGGCACTCATGGAGTCGGTGGAGCTGGTGGAGCAGGACCGGTCGCCCCGTATTCCTCAGGACGAGTCCCAGGCAACCTACGATCCCATCTTCATTAGTGGGCACGCGGCAGTTAACTGGAGCAAGAAGGCACAGCAGGTGTATGACCTGGTGCGTGGGGCCGACCCGCAGCCGGGGGCGGCCACCACATACCGGGGCGAGCGCATGGAAATCTTCGACTGTAAGCTGATTCCGGGCGCCACCAGTAGCAAGCCCGGAGAGGTGCTTGTGGCCTCGGACCAGGGGCTTGAGATCGCCCTTGTCGGCGGCGCGTTGCTGGTGAAGCGGCTGAGGGCTGCCGGGAGCGCGAAGGTCTCGGCGGCCGATTTCATTCGCAGTTCTGGCATCAAACCAGGCGACACGTTTGGAAGCTGAGGCGTAGGCAGCCCTCAGCCGAATCGACCATTGGTAAGGCTCCATAGGATGGCGGCCTGTTCAAGTAGGACTATCTGTTCACATCTCTGCCATGAGCCGGACGATCGGAGATGGCCAGGACCAGGGGCAGCGATACGAGCATGAGGGCACAGCCCACGGCGAAGGCGAAGAAATACGAGCCTGTGGTATCGAATAGCCACCCCGCGAAGAGCGGGCCTACGACTCCCCCTGCCGCGGTAACAGACTGCATTGTGCCGTAGATGGCGGGAAAGTGCCTCCGGCCAAAGTATTCGCCGCTTATGACTACGCGTAGAGGAATGGACCCGCCGAAGCCAATGGAATAGAAGAGCAGGAAAGGAATTGTCAGCCATGTGCGGCTCGGGTTTAGGAACAGCGCCGCAAGGAAGGCCATTCCGACTGTCATGGCTGCGCCTGTCGCCAGGAGCAGGTACCGCTTGTTGATGTGGTCAGAAAGGACGCCGAAGCCGAACCTTCCTATCAGGCTGATCCCTGGGAGAAAGGCGGTTAGCGCAGCGGCCTTTGACTTGGTGATCCCGATGCCCAGGAGCGCGACGAATAAATGGGGCTGCACCCCTGAAGTGGCAATGTTCCAAAGGGCGAAAGTGGCGGTGAGGAACCAAAAGGCGGGGAGCTTCAATGCCTCCGCCACGGTGAGGGACCTCTCATCCCTGTGTGTTTCAACTGTGGCGCCCTGGAGTTGGGTCTCTCCGCCATCGGGCGTTTCGCCGTCGGGCAGCAGCCCCAGGCTCTCAGGCAAATCCCTCACGACCAGGAGTACGGGTACGGCCACTATCCAAAGGCCGATGCCGACAACCAGGAGCGTTTCCCTCCAGCCGAAGTAGTCTATGGATAAGCTGAGGAGAGGAATGATGAGTGTTGCTCCGAGGCCTGGCATCATAAGCAGGATAGTTGTCGCTGTGCCGCGCTGCCGCTGGAACCATCGCACCACCAGGGACTGGGACACGATGCCGGTGCCTGTGCTGGTGCCTATGGATACGACTAAGAAAGATGCGTAGAACCACAATAGGGAGCTTGTTTGACTCAGCAAAACCAGGCCGAGGCCGGCGGTGGTTAGCCCGAAGAGCATCAGCTTGCGCGTCCCTACCCTGTCAATGAGCAAGCCGACGATGGGAGCGGCTCCCACACCTTCGAGGCCCTGGAGGGTGAGGGCCAACGAGATCTCGGTGCGGCTCCAGCCAAACTCATCCAGGATGGCCGCGAAGAATACGGCGAACCCCCACCAGAAGGTACCTGCCACGTAGAACGAGATAGCGCTTAGGGCCAGCAGTACCCACCAGCCATAGAACAGTCCAGGGCGTTGCCTGGATGCAGCAGTACGCAAGTTTTCCACACTCGATTCAGTAGAGTTGGAGTTGGGCGAAAGACAAAGGGAGCCAGGAACGGTCTCAGCCGGGCGCTGGAGGGCCTGATGCCAACCAAGCTATTATGATGGGTACGGCGTAGGAGTCAACTGGCAAGGCGGGTCAGGAAGAGCTGCTGTTTGACATCGAGATAGCTCGTAACTACAGAGGTGATCATGACTCAGGAACTGGGGCGGATCGAGCGGCCAGCCGCTGAACGTTTTGCCGGAAAGAGAAAACTTTTCCTGGTCCCTCTGGCGTACGAACCGCCGCCCGGAGTTGGCGATGGTTTGGACGTTTTGGATAGGTACTGGAGCCAGGCGCAATCCCAGGTCGCGGCTCTGGAGAGCAGGCTGGGAAGTGTCCAATATGTGTATCACGAGACTGTGACGGAAAGCGGCGGCGCAGGTCTGCAATACATGCAAGAAGCGGCCTTCCGTAGCTATCCGATCGTCCAAGAGAGGTGTCAGAGGGGTGCTGCTCTGGAGGCCACGGAGGACCCAGAGGTGTTGCTGGAGGTTCAGGACCTGCAAAGGTGTCTGATGCTGCCATTGGCCAGCGCCAGGGTGTCTCAGCAGCTCCAGGTGTGGCTCAGCGATGGGAGCAGGAGGCGGTACGAGCATATTGCAGGACGCCTACACGAAACGCTAAATAGTGGTGATGTGGGTCTTCTTATCATAAGCGAGCACCACCAGGTGCAGTTTCCATTGGACATAGAGGTGTTCTACGTTAGGCCGCCGGCGCTGGACGAGTACCAACGGTGGTTTGAGGAGTGGCTGGGCCGGCAACAACGGGAGTCCGCAGGGCCTGATGCGGCGGCGGAGGCATAGGAGATGAGAGAAGGGGTTCTGGAATCTGCGGGGCCATGCTGTATACTTGGGGTATGACATCACCACAACCGCTCCACACTGATAAGTCTCGCAACTCAATGATACAGTTGCTGAGCCCCGCTTTGGCTGCTGTGATGGTCGTTCTAGGAATCATAAACCCAGATGTGGTGACCGTGACCATGGGAGTGGGCCTGTTGGCCTACGTCTGGTTCACACGGCACGCGCGGTACGAGATATTCCAGGACAGGCTGATTATCTATTACGGTACACCCAGGATCAAGAATGTGCTGCTGGCCGATATTGCAGAGGTACGGTTGATCAAGGCTCCAATTGGGGGGCAAGACTTGGTGGTTACCAGGAAGGGCCGAGGTGTGTTGGTCATTAGGCCCAGGGATGCCGAGGCGTTTGCCGCGGCACTGGGGGAGGCGCGAGGCGTGTCTCCTGTGGGCCAGGCGGACAGTGCAAAGGTGGAAGGCCAGGCGGAACGACGACCCGATGCCCTGCCCAGCAAGCGGCCGCGCCCAAGAGCTCGCAGGTCCCGGAACCGGAGATCCTAGGTTAGCCGATCTCGCGGCCTGCAAAGCTAACCCAGTTCTATGCCAGTTCTATGAATGAGACAGGGCGCCGCCATCTACGAAGATGGTGTGGCCGGTCATGAAGTCCGATGCGGCTGAGGCCAAATAGACGGCCAGGGCGCCAATCTCCTCGGGCTGTCCCAGCCTGTGGATGGGCAGATAGCGGGTTAGGCGCGACTTCATCTCTGGGTCGTTCTCCTGCGCCAAGGGGTCTCCTTCCATCCACCCCAGGCCGATGGCGTTGACTGTGATCCCGCGCCTTGCCCATTCCAGTGCGGCTGCCTTGGTAAACTGCACCACACCGCCCTTGGCGGCGCAGTAGGCGGTGGCGTTTGCAAGGCCGCGGTCTCCCAACATGGATGTGACGTTTACTATCTTGCCACTGCCCTGAGCCAACATGTGACGGCCCACGTGTTTCGTTGTGTTGAACACAGCTGTGAGGTTGCCGGTGACGACATGGGCCCACTCTTGCGAGGTGGTCTCTGCCAGGGGTTTGCCGAAGGGCAGGTCAATGGCGTTGACAAGAATGTCCAGCTTACCAAGGGCGGCCACGGCCGTGTCCACCATGTGGCGGACGTCTTCTTCGCTGGCAACATCCACCGCAAAGCTCTGACAGTGGCGACCAAGCTTTGCCACAGCGGTGAGGCTGGCATCCAGCTGGCGTTGCTCGGCCACGCTTCTGGTGCATGGGGTCAGGGCAAGGTCCGCTCCTGCCTCGGCCAATGCCAGAGCGACGGCGCGGCCCACCGGGGATGCTGCTCCCACCACTACGGCCTTTTTCCCTTGGAGGTCGAATCCTGTTATTGGCATTATGTTCTCCTTCTCCATCCGTTGCGGGCGGATATTTGTGACTACGCCTCGCTCATGTGGCTCCACAAGCTCACCATGAGCGGGAAAGTCCAAGGCGGCTTATAGGGGTACGGTGGGCACTAGTTGGATTGGGGCTATGCCGTTCACCAGGCCGCCGCCGTCTATGCAGACCACGTCGCCGGTCATGTAGCTGGAAGCCTCCGAAGCGAGAAACACGGCCAGGGGCCCCATCTCTGATGCGTAGCCCGTGCGCCCCACTGGGATGAACCTTCCCCTATCCCGCACCAACTGCCAATCTTCCGCAGTCACGGGATCATGGTGAAGGAAATACCCTGGGACTATGCAATGGACCCGGATGTTGTGGTCGGCCAGAGTGATGGCCAGAGACTTGGTCAGCATTATGACGCCAGCCTTGGCGGCGTTATAGGTGAAGCTGTTGGGCTGTCCCCTCATGCCTGAGCCCGATGCGATATTGATGATGGCGCCGCTCTTGCGATCCACCATATGGCGGGCCACGGCGCGGCTGCAATAGAAGGTTCCGGTGACATTGGTGTCCATTCCCAGGCTCCACTCGGCGTCGGTGATCTCCCAAATGGCTTTTCCGCGGCCAGCGCCACCGCCACCAGCGTTGTTGACCAGAACATCTACGTGTCCGAGTTCCTTTATTGCTCGTGCCACCAGGGCGTCAACCTGAGACGATACGATAACGTCGGTGGGCACGGCCAGTGCTCGCCGGCCCAGTGCACGGACCTGATCGGCAACGGCCTGGATTGGCTCAAGACGCCGCCCTGCCACAACAATGTCAGCGCCGGCTTCCGCCATTGCCAGGGCCATGCCTTTGCCCAAGCCGGTGCCACCTCCCGTAATAATAGCTACCTTGCCGTCCAGCCTAAGCTTGTCAAGAACCATACCTGCCTCTCTTTCCGATGGGGGTTGCGTGCTATGCACAAAAAGTCCGTCAAAAAGAACGTCTTTCTTTCCACCCTCCCGCCCTGTGATGTTTTGTGACTTGCAAGCGGGTTTGTGCAAAGCTGACTTGAGGGACTAGGGCGTTTCTTGGAAGACTTCCCTGGCCACCTGAGCGGCGTTGACCGCCGTGGGCCAGCCGCCGTAGAAGGCCAGGTGGGTAATCATCTCACCGATCTCTTCCTTGGTAACGCCGTTGTCCAGGCCACGACGGATGTGGCCTCGGATTTGCTCCGTCCGGTATAGAACAACTAAGGCGGCTATGGTGATAAGGCTGCGGTCCCGTTTAGAAAGGCCGGGCCGCTCCCACACATCGCCGAAGAGGACTTTGGCGGATAGCTCTGCAAGGTAGGGAGCAATCTCTTGCGCGGCGCTGAGGGGGGTGGACATGATACCTCCTTGGGTGATGGACTGTTGTAACCTGATCATGATCGCCGTTGGACTTAGCCAGGCAGGCAAAGAGAGCTCTAGGAATCTCCTGGGCCTCATACTAGCCTGGAATCTTGGCTGCGACGAGCCTATTCTATGCCTATGTGCCGTCTTGTGCCAGGTGGGGCTGCACAGTTCGTTGACAAACGGTTGACAGTATCGCCCAGCTATTTCAGCTATGGCCCGTTCCCACTGTGTGCTTCTCTAAAACCCGGTTCAATTGCTTACTGGCCTCTTTCGTGCTAAAACAGGGGCGTCCAGAATGCCTGGGTTCTGGCATGTGATGGATTACCGGGTCGTTTGACAAAGACCTGGCTCTCCTGCCTCGCGGTGACCGCCATGTGCAACGCTCCAGCAAGCACTTCTTGTCGCCGCGTATAACCACAACAGGGCACCGCGTAGCCGGGATAGCGATTTCCGTGACGAGGAGACTTACTACATATGCAACATTTGCAACGGAGGCAGCACCATGAGAACTAAGTACGAGACAATACTTGTGAACACCAGGGACGGTATCACTACATTGACTCTTA